>JAFOZC010000134.1 GCA_017391305.1 Oscillospiraceae bacterium
GAGCCCTCTCAGGCGCTTCGCGCCAGCTCTCCCGGAGGGAGAGCCAAGGGCTTAGTGGGCATCGGTGGATGGTGGAGAGCCAAGGGTGCGGTGGACATCGGTAGACAGAGCGTTAAATTTCGATTTATGGAGCAGTTCGATTTCCGAATTTGTTCGTAGGGGGCGACCTGTGGTCGCCCGCAAAATGTTTCGATTTTGTCGGAAAACTCGTGATAATCCCGTAATTTCGTCATTGTCGTTTAATGACAATGACCGGGCGACCACAGGTCGCCCCTACGGTGTTATACGATAAACAGCTCGACAAATCGGAATTTGACAATGGAATACATTCAACCTCTCGGACGGAAATAATACACCTTGCGTAAAATGGAATTTCCATCTTCTTTGTAGGGACATTCTTCACTGCTGCCTTGATAGGTGGATGTTCCAAAGGTCTGTCAAATAGATCATAGAAATATTGTACAGCCATCCCTTGCCGCAGGTCATGGATATGTTCCGAATAGGTCGGTAAAGCGGAATGTGACTTTGGGCGGTGGCTGTTTGCTTGGAAGGGGTGGGAATTTGTGGTGTTGGGGGAGAAATGTGTGTAAATGGCTTGAATTTCCTAAGGTTTTTGTGTATAATGGTTCTGTATGCGTAAGGAGGTATGTTATGAAGCTGTATACTTTGGTTTTGGGTGATTATCAGGTCAACTGTTATTTGGTTTCCGATGAGGTCGGGAGGGCTGTGATCATTGATCCGGGCTATGAGCCGGAACGGATCCTTCGGGCTGTGAAGGAGCGGAATTTGGAGGTCAAGGCCATTTTCCTGACCCACGGACATTTTGATCACATCGGGGCAGTAAAGCCTCTGGTGCAGGCCCTGCAGTGTCCTGTGTATGTCCACCCCAAGGAAGCCACCTTGCCTCCCTATTTGACCCAAGGACTTCTGTGGTTCAACGAAGAATATGCAGAAGGTGATGTCGTCTCTGTGGGAGATCTATCCTTCCGTGTCATAGAAACTCCCGGTCATACCAACGGCTCTGTTTGTCTGCTGTGTGAGGATCATCTCTTCAGCGGTGACACCCTCTTTGCAGGAAGCTGTGGGCGCACAGATCTGGGGGGCAGTATGCTGGACATGCTGGCAAGCCTCAAGAAGCTGGCAGCCTTAGAGGGCAACTACCGTGTTCACTGCGGTCACGGCCCGGAAACGGATCTGGACACGGAACGCAGAGAGAACCCGTATATTCATCAAAGGAGTTTCCGATGAAGCTGTATTTACTGGGTCACGAAGACCGTTATGCCCTGGAGCAATTACAATTAGCCCTCTTCCCGGAGGAGGTCATGGAGCCTGTGGACGGGCCCTTTGAGGGAGACGGAGCGGTTTCCGCCCTCTTTGTGGGGAAGAAGTTCCTCACTGCCACGGCGCAGATCCGTCTTCACGGCAAAACAGCCTACGGACGGAAGCGGCTCAGTGTGGCCAAGGCCGATGTTCCCTCCCGTCGCCGTTTACTGCAAAATGCCTATTACGAAGCTGCCATTCAGCTCAGAGAGCCCCCGGAATGGGGCAGTCTGTCCGGAGTTCGTCCCACCAAGCTCACCAGCAAGCATCTTTTGGAAGGCGGCACTGTAGCCGGGGCAGACAAGCTCCTGAAGGATCGCTACTATGTTTCCCCCGACCGTCGGAAGCTCTGTCTGGAGGCCTCCCAAGCCACGGTAGCCGGGGTGAAGCAGCTTCGGCCGGAGGATATTTCTCTGTACATCGGTATCCCCTTCTGCCCCACCCGCTGTGCCTATTGCAGCTTTGTCAGCGCAGGGATCGAGCATGCAGGGAAGCTGCTTCCCGACTTTTTGGATGCGCTGGAACGGGAGATCGCCCATGTGGGAAGACTCCTGAAGGAGTCCGGCAAGAAGGTTCGCACCCTCTACATCGGTGGCGGTACCCCCACCACCCTGTCCACTGCCCAAATGTTGCGGCTCATGAATGCCATTGAGTGTCATTTCGACCTCAGTGAGCTGATAGAATATACTGTAGAAGGCGGCAGACCGGATACTTTGGATCTGCCCAAGCTCCGTACGATCCGCTCTAAGGGCTGTGAGCGTATGAGCATCAATCCCCAGACCATGAACGACAAGATCCTGGAAGCCATCGGCCGCCGCCACACGGCACAGCAGACCGTGGAGGCCTTCCGTCAGGCAAGGGAGGCCGGCTTTGAGGGCATCAACATGGATCTGATCGCAGGACTTCCCGGAGAGAGCCGAAAGAGCTTCCGAGAGACCTTGGAGAAGGTACTTGCTCTGGATCCCGGGAATATTACCGTTCATACCCTTGCCATGAAGAAGGGTGCTGACCTATTCTTTGCCCGTCTGGGTCTTCCGGAGGAGCAGGAGGTACGGCAGATGCTGGCAGACGGAGAAGCCCTGCTCCGTGCCGCCGGTTACAGACCCTATTATTTATACCGACAGAAATATATGTCCGGCAGCTTCGAAAATGTAGGCTGGTGCAAGCCCGGGCTGGAAGGACTGTATAATATCTACATGATGGAAGAGATCCACTCCATTATCTCTCTGGGAGGAGGCGCTATGACCAAGATCAACCTCCCCGGTGGGAAGCTGGAGCGCTTCCACAATCCCAAATTCCCCAAGGAATACATAGATCGGATCGAAGATATTCTGGAACAAAAAACACAGGCGTTCAAACTGATGGAAGGATAATGCAATATGGATACTTTATTTTCTAACGTGACTGTAGTCACCATGGACGAGGAGCTGCGTGTTCTGTTCTCCGCCTTTGTCGGCGTAACAGAGGGCAAGATCAGCTACCTGTCCCGGAAGGCTCCCGAAGAACAGCCTAAGGAGATCATCAACGGGGAAGGCATGGTTCTCATGCCCGGACTCATTAACTGCCATACCCACCTGCCCATGTCCCCCCTCCGTGGCTATGCAGACGATGTGGATCTGCAGACCTGGCTCAACGACTACATCTTCCCCAGAGAAGACCGTCTGGACAGCCGCAGTGTGAAGGCCGCCACCCTGCTGTCCATTGCAGAGTGCCTCCGCTTCGGAACTACCTCCGTCTCGGAAATGTACTACTTCTGCGACGATATCGCCCAGGCTGTGGCCGAATCCGGCATTAAGGCCAACATTTCCCGTGCCATCACCCACTTTGGGGAAGACTTCGACTTCGAGAAAGACACTCGCTGTCAGGAAATGGTGGAGCTGGTCGACAAGTGGCACAACTATGACAACGGACGGATCAAAATCGAGGCCTCTATCCACGGAGAGTACACCTCTCACCATGAGGTCTGGGATGCCGTTGCCGAATATGCCATTAACGAAGGACTGGGGATGCATGTCCACTTATCCGAAAGCAAGAAGGAGCATGAGGAGTGCAAGGAGCGCCACGGTCTGACCCCTGCACAGGTCTTTGATTGCCACAAGGTATTCCATGCCCCTGCCATTGCCGCCCACTGTGTCTGGCTGGAGCCGGAGGATATGACCATTCTTGCCAAGCGGAAGACCAGCGCTGTTCACTGCCCCGTATCCAACCTGAAGCTGGCCTCCGGCTGTGCAGATGTCACCGCCATGATCAAGGCCGGTATGAACGTGGCTCTGGGTACAGACTCCAATGCCTCTAACAACAATCTGGATATGTTCGAGGAGATCAAGGCCGCCACTCTGATGGCAAAGGGCAAGAGTCTGGATCCCACTGCCCTGCCTGCACAGGCTGTCCTCATGATGGCAACGGTCTGCGGTGCAAGAGCCCAGCACAGAGAGGCAGAATGCGGTATGATCAAGGTCGGTATGGATGCTGACCTCATTATGCTGGACTTCACCCAGCCCCATCTCATGCCCTGTCACAATGTCATGAGCCATCTGGCCTACTGTGTCAGCGGTCACGATGTGGTCATGACTATGGTTCGGGGCAAGATCCTCTATGCCGCCGGGAAGTATCCCACCATTGATCTGGAAGCCGTCGTCCGTGAGCTGGCAGATCACGTAATGCCCACGATGTTCACCGACGAACAGCAGGGCTGATACAGGGAAGGACGGTTATGCTTTGAACAGGAAACAAAACTTTCTCACAGGGGCGGCGATCCTGTCCCTTTCTACCATCATTGTAAAAATCATCGGCATGTTCTACAAGATCCCCTTGAATTCCATCATTGGGGAACAGGGCTTTGCCTATTTCACCGCTGCCTATGATATTTACACCGTTCTGTTGGTCATCTCCACCACCGGTCTGCCTGTGGCTATGAGCCGTATGGTCTCCGAGGCCCATACTCTGGGCAACGGAAAGCAGATGCAACGGATCTTCAAAACTGCTCTCATCGCCTATTTGTCCATCGGTCTTCTGGGAACAGGAGCCATGATGCTCTTCCCCAATGCGCTGGCAGAAATGATGAAGACCCCCAAGGCTTCTTACTCCATCTTCGCCCTTGGTCCTGCGGTCTTCTTCATCTGCTTTGCCTCCGCAGGCAGAGGCTTCTTCCAAGGTCAGGGAGATATGCGACCCACGGCCTTCAGCCAGATCATTGAAGCCGCCGGCAAGCTCTTCCTTGGTCTGTCCTTTGCCTATGTTGTCATGAGAATGACAGGAAGCGAGGCCTATGCCTCCGGTGCGACCATTGCCGGTATCAGCATCGGTGCAGGTCTATCTGCCCTCTTCATCATGATCCGCCGCCGAAAGAATCGGAAGGAAATCGACGCTATGGGCGGTGAGGCCGCCTCCTTCGGCTCTACTGCCAAGAAGCTCCTTGCCATTGCCATTCCCATCACTATCGGTGCCGCAGGACTCCAGCTGATCAACCTGCTGGACAGCATCACCGTGGTTCGCCGCCTTCTCACCGCCGCAGAGGGAGACGGTATGATCATGAACAAGCTCCTGGAAATTGCCCGACAGAATCCCTCCACGGATCAGTCTCTGGCTCAGGATGCCGCAGAGATCGGCAAGGGCATCTACAGCTTCTGTCAGACGATTTTCAATCTGCCTACCTCCTTCATGCCCTGTATTACTGTTTCCATTATCCCCGCCATTACGGCATGCCTGACCCGAAAGGATGCTCCGGGTGTCAAGCAGGTACAGCATTCCGGACTCCGTGTTATGAGCCTGATCGCCGCTCCCTGCGCCGTTGGTCTCTTTGTTCTGGCAGAGCCCATTATGTCCATTTTAGGTGGCTACACGGGAGAACGGCTGACCATTGCCGCCGCCCTACTTGCTCTGTTAGCTCCCACCATTCTGGTCAACAGTGTCAGCACCATGAGCACCGCCATGATGCAGGCCCACAACCACATGGTCATTCCCGTCATCAACACCCTCATCGGCGGTCTGCTGAAGGTCTGTGTCAACTATATTCTGGTAGGCAATCCCAACATCGGTATTTTAGGCGCTCCCATCGGCACCTTCACCTGCTTCTTGGTGATCATGAGTCTGAACCTCATTGCCATGAAGAAGGTTCTGAAGGATCCCCCCAAGCTGCTGCCCTGTGTATGGCGGGCCCTCCTGGCCGCTGTGATCATGGGTGTTGCCACCTACTTCGTGTATCACGGTCTCATGGCTGTGATCGGCAGCTATACCGTTTGCTGCTTCGCCTCCATCGCCGTTGCTGTAAGCGTTTATCTGTTACTGGTCATCGTGTTCAAGGTGCTTACCTATGATGACTGCCTGCTGCTGCCCAAAGGTGAAAAAATCGCAAAAATTCTAAAAATCCATTGAATTTTTCCATATTTTTACTTGCGGATTCTCATAGAATATGGTAAATTTTATAGGCGTGATTTTTGTAATATATCTAAGAAGAAAGAGGTACTCCCATGACTAAGAACGAACTCATCTCCGCCATTGCCGAGAAGTCCGGCATGACCAAGAAGGATGCCGAGAAGGCTCTGGCCGCTGTTGTTGATACCCTGACCGAGGCTATGGTCAAGGGTGACAAGGTCTCTCTGGCAGGCTTCGGCGCATTCGAGACCAAGACCCGTGAGGCTCGCATCGGCCGTAACCCCAAGACCAAGGAAGCGATTGAGATCCCCGCAACCCGTGTTCCCGTTTTCAAGGCAGGCACTGCTCTGAAGGCCTCTGTTGCAAAGTAAGAATGATCAAGGTCTGCCGCAAGGAACCCTCTTGCGGCAGACCATTGATTTTACAGGAAAGGAAAATACCATGCGTTTAGACAAGTATCTGAAGGTCTCCCGTCTGATCAAGCGGCGGACTGTGGCAAACGAGGCCTGCGACAACGCCCGTGTCACCGTCAATGACCGTCCCGCCAAGGCCTCCTATGATGTGAAGGTAGGAGATGTGATCCGCATCGCCTTCGGCACAAGGACACTGGCTGTAGAGGTCTTAGCCGTAGCCGAAGCCGTCCGCAAAGACGATGCCTCCGCCATGTACCGTGAGATCATCGAATAAAGAAGTATAAGGAAAACGTCTGCCGGGGAGGCCTCCCTTGGCAGACGTTTTTTCACCTAAACTTGGGACAAGCTTAGAAATATCAAAGCTACAAAAGGCGCTAAGTGCAAACAAGAATAGGGACAAGATCAGGATCAAACCCCTTTCCTTGGCGAACAGGTCACCGAGGGTACTTCTGTAGCAGACATGAAACGGAATGCATTTGAAAACGGCCCCACACTGCCGAAGCGGTGTGGGGCCTTGCTTATGGAGTTAAAACGCTATTGTGTTTCTTATCTCTGGCAGAAACGAACCAGGATGGCTGCGATCTGTGCACGGGTTGCATTGTCCTGAGGATTCAGGTTAACAGTGCCGGCATCCTTGCTGCCAACGATGATGCCATTGTCGATAGCCCATGCCATTGCTTCTCTTGCATAGCCGGTAACCTCTGCGCCGTCGGGATATGCGGTCAGGTCGGCAGTGCCGGCTTCCTCACCGGAGTAACGGAACAGCAGGGTGACGAGCTGCTCACGGGTAACAGCAACGTCGGGGCTGAAGGTGGTAGTGCTGGTGCCCTTGATGACGCCATTGTTGTAGCCCCATACTACTGCATCGTAGTACCAGCTACCCTCAATGATGTCGGTGAAGGGAGTGGTCATGTCCTTAACCTCGGGAGAACCTGCCATGCGGTAGATGACAGTTGCCATCATTGCACGAGTGGTATCGCCGTAGGGAGCGAAGACGGTGTCGTCTACACCGAACATGAGACCCATGTTGTATGCATAGAGAACCTCGTCATAGAACCAGTCGTTCTCGGTAACATCCTCGAAAGGCATGGTCCAGTCTTCATAGATAGCAACGTAGGTGATTTCGCCGGTCTCAGCGTCTTCCTTCTTTTCCCAACCGATGAAGTCCTTGCCGATCTCGTCTGCCATTTCGGGAACTACGGGCTCCTCGCCGGGCAGGAGGATCTGGGTGTCGATGACATTGCCGTCCTCGTCGGTGAAGGTGTGGGTCACATACTTGGTCAGGTCGTTGTAGACGTTGTATGCACGGCTTTCGTTGGTGATGTAGATTCTTGCAATGGCAACGGGAGCCTTATAGTCAGCGGGAGTGCCTTCGAAGGTCAGCTTCAGAGTGCCTTCACCCAGGGTGGGCAGTACGAAGTCATCGCCATCGTCGGTGTAACCGAACTTGACATAGCTGCCGTCCTCTGCGATCTCGATGGGAGCGTCTGCTACGAAGCCTTCGCCATACTCGGCAGCGGTGAACTTCACGCCTTCGGCTGCCTCGATCTGCACCCACTTGTAGCCTGCAGAGGCGTAGGTGTTGATGATGTCAACGGTCATGGAGCCATCGTTGTAGGAGTAGTTGAACTTAGCGTAGCTGAACAGGGAGTGACGGAAGTGGCAGATACCCAGAACTGCCTCGTTGGGCAGGAGCTGACGGATAGCCTCGATGTCCTCGCACAGGTCGGTGGAGGTCATGGGATAGCCGGACTGGAGACCCATAACGACCTTGCCGCCTACTGCAACAACGTTCTTGGCGATCTGTGCCATATCCTCGGGAGTATAGCCATAGGTATCGGAGTATGCCATGGGGATGATGTAGTCGTACAGAGCGGCACCGTCGGTGTAGTTCTGGCCGTAGTGCAGGTCTGCGAATGCTACATCCTCAGTACCCTCGGTCATTGCGCCTTCGGGCATGAATGCTGCGGACATGATGAGGTCGGGGTTCACAGCCTTGGCTGCATTGATAACGGTCTTAGCCAGGTTGACAACATTCTGGCGGCGGTACTGAGCGATCAGGGTTGCATCGGGATCGCCGTTTCTCAGAGCGTTGAAGATGTACTGGCTGTCGATCTCTTCGCCCTCGACACCGTAGAAGGTCTTCTCGATGAGGTATCTGACCTTCTCGATGTTGGCGCCCATAGCTTCCAGATTAGCGAAGTCCTGCTCGGACCAGCCGTTGCACAGATGGTTGTAACGGATGTAGTCCAGATGGATGCCGTCGATCTCGTAGTTGGTTGCGATCTCCGTTGCGATGGCTGCCATGTATGCATTGTAGCCTTCGTCGTAAGGAGTGATGTTCTCGTTGTCACGAGCACGCTTGTAGTGCCACATACCGGACTCAGGATTGTTCTCCTTATAGGTCTCGTCCTGATCGGTAACCAGCCAAGCATGGATGCGGATGCCCACAGCATGACCTGCATCGATCATTTCCTGCAGAACGTCCTGATCCTCTCTGGAGCAGTTCTCGGGGAATGCGGTCTTGTTGTAGCCCAGAGTGCCGCCGACGCCCTTCACCAGGAGGTAGATGTCGGTAACACCGTTCTTTGCGCTGCGCTCGATGATGGTGTCTGCACCCAGGGAGGCAACGTCGGAGCCCCATACCCAGTCACCTACGATCTCGAAGTCGCCATACTTCTGCATGGGCTCGATCTCTCTGTAGGTAGCGGTAACAGTGGTGGTCTTGGTGATTTCGGAGAAGTCGGTGTCCCAACCCATGAAGCGGTAGCCGGGACGGACGGGGTTCTTGGGAGCCACAGCGCCCTTGCCCTCAACAACGATCTGGCTCTCAATGAAGGTGCGATCGTAGTCAACGAAGGTAACGACGTATACGGGCTTTGCCTCGTAGACGGGAACGTAGGTCACATCGCCGGTGCATTCATTCACGGAAGCTTCCCACTTCACAAAGTCATGGTCCTCGACCTCGGGAGCCTCAGGCCATTCGGGCTCTGCGCCGGGCAGAACTTCCTGCTCGCTGATGACATTGCCCTCAGCGTCCACGAAGATGACGGTGGTGTAGTTGGTAATGTCGTTGTAGACATTGAATGCGCGGCTTTCGTTGGTGATGTAGATACGAGCGATGGAAACCAGAGCATCGGGATCGGTGGGAACACCCTCGAACTCGATGTGGAGCTTGCCTTCGCCCAGAGCGCCCAGAACGTAGCCCTCTGCATCCTCGTCGTAGCCGAACTTCACGGAACGGCCGTCCTCAGCGATGATGACAGCAGCCTCGGTGTCGAAGCCCTCTACCAGAGAAGCGGCAGTGATGGTCATGCCCTCGGGAACCTCTACGATGACCCACTTGTAGCCACCGTTGTAGGTGTTGATGACATCGATGTCCATGTAGCCATTGGCAAGATCATAGGTGGTCTTTGCATAGCTGAACTGGCTGTGACGGAAGTGGACGATACCCAGAACGCCTTCCATGGGCAGCAGATCCTGAACAGCCTTGATGTCGTTCATGAGATCGGTGGAGGTCAGGGGGTAGAAGGACTGCAGGCCCATTGCGACCTTGTTGCCAACCTCAACAGAGTACTTGGCGATCTCAGCCAGCCACTGGGAGGTCTCGCCGTAGGAGTTGGAGTATGCCATGGGGATGATGTAGTCGTACAGGTCGGCTGCATCGGTGTAGTTCTGACCATAGTGCAGGTCAGCGAATGCTACGTCGTTGGGAGCTACGGTGTAGCCGCCTTCGGGCATGAGAGCACCGGTGAAGAGCAGGTCGGGGTTGATCGCCTTGGCTGCATCACGGATAGCGGTAGCCAGAGCAACAACATTGTCACGACGGTACTTAGCAATCAGGGTTGCGGTCTCGTCGCCGTTTCTCAGTGCGTTGAAGATGTACTGACCGTCGATCTCCTCGCCCTCTACGCCGTAGAAGGTCTTCTCGATGAGGTATCTGACGTCTTCGGTCTTTGCACCCATAGCTTCCAGGTTGGCGAAGTCCTGCTCGCTCCAACCGTTGCACATATGGTTGTAACGGACATAGTCCAGATGGATGCCATCGATGTCATAGCCGGTAGCCAGCTCTTCTGCGATGGCGGTCATGTATGCTACATACTCGGGGTTGTAGGGGGTGATGATGTTGTTGTCACGTGCGCGCTTGTAGTGCCACAGACCTGCATCGGGATTCAGAGTCTTGAAGTTTGCGTCCTCCATGGTGCACAGCCATGCGTGAACACGGATGCCAACAGCGTGACCGGCATCGATCATCTCCTGGAGAACGTCACGGTTCTCTCTGGTAACGAAATCGGTGAACTGGGTCTTGTTGTAGCCCAGCAGACCGCCGGTACCCTTGGTCAGCATGTAGATATCGGTGATACCGTTCTTAGCGCAGCGCTCGGCAATGACGTCGGCACCCAGCTCGGCAACGGTCTCGCCCCATACCCACTC
>JAFOZC010000135.1 GCA_017391305.1 Oscillospiraceae bacterium
ACAGGTCTTGCCTCTCCCTCCGGGAGAGGTACCTCCCGAAGGGAGGGGGAGAGGGATGTGCAGACAGTAAGTGGTGGGATGCAGTTTCGTATGGGGGATCGGTGCGGTGGGGCTGTGGGTAGCCTGTCGGTAGAATCGGTGCGGTGAGCCCTCTCAGGCGCTTCGCGCCAGCTCTCCCGGAGGGAGAGCCAAGGGCTTGGTGGGTATTGATGGACGGTGGAGAGCCAAGGGGGCGGTGGGGATCGAAGGGGGGAGGGAGAGCGGAGAGGTGGGGGAGGGTTGAGGGGAGGAGGATTTGGAGGCTTATTTGGCTTTTCTGTGCTTACGGGCTTGATATTTGGGGAAAAGATGATATAATAGGAGAAAAGCTGTTTTCGGAGTGATTATGCGATTTTTGATTGGTGATTTGTTATTGGAATTGGAGGGCGATCCCGGCTTTGAGGTGGGGGAACGGTGGGAGCTGTTCCTTAGCGACCGTAGGGATGATGCAGACTACCGCATTACCCGTAGCTACGTCCCCGCCCTTCCCCAAAGGGAGGGAGCACATTATTTTTATGACGGGGTAAAGTGTCGGAACTATGCCATGACCTGTGAGCATGGAAATCATCTGGAAGTTTTGGCTCTTCAGGAAACCTTGCCCTGGGGGCTGAAGCTGCGACAGTTGTATGAGGAATTCGCCCTGCCTCATATTCTTCTTCTCAAAGAACGGCTGGTGCTCCACGCTTCCTACATCTGCTACGGAGATCGTGCCATTCTCTTCACCGCTCCCTCGGGTACGGGGAAGTCCACGCAGGCAGAGCTTTGGCGCCTTCATCGGGGCGCAGAGATCCTGAACGGTGATCGGGCGGTGATCGGCCTGCGCGAAGGTGTTCCCTACGCCTTCGGTTTTCCCATGAGTGGCTCCTCCGATCACTGTGTGAACCGCAGCCTTCCTTTGTGTGCCGTAGTGCATCTCAGCCAAGGACCGGAAAATGTGATCCGCAGGCTGAAGGGTCGGGAGGCTCTGCGTGTATTGCTTAACGGCACATATTCAGACCCCAAGCACCCCGAGGATTTTATACGGAATATGAATACCGCTATTTCCCTCTTAGATACTCCCGTCTTTACCCTTTCCTGCCGTCCCGATGTGGGCGCTGTAGAGGCACTGGAGGAAGCATTGGGATGAAATACTTAGCTATTTTTTACGGAGGTCATTGCCAGTTATGACAAACATGGATATTCTGCTGAACCGCGCCGCCCGTCGGCTTCTTCCCGCCGCCGGTACCTTGGAGCTCACAGCTCGTTGCAATCTGTCCTGCAAGATGTGCTATATCCACAACATGAGCTGTGACAAGCACCTTGCCCGTGAGGAGCTTTCGACAGAACAATGGATCGGTATCATGGATCAGCTCCGAGATACCGGCACCCTTCCCCTGCTGCTTACAGGAGGAGAGCCTCTGCTGCGGAAGGATTTCTGCACCCTGTATTCAGAGGCAGTGAAGCGTGGCTTCCTCCTTTCCATCAATACCAACGGCACATTGCTGACAGAAGAGCATTTTGCCCTTTTCGCCCGTCATAAGCCCCTGCGGATCAACATTTCCGTCTACGGCATGTGTCCTGAGACCTACGAAGGGCTGTGCGGAAACGGCGGAGCTTATGAGAAGGTCATTGCCAACATTCGCCGTCTGCGGCAGATGGGGATCACGGTGAAGATCAACTTCTCCTCCACCCCCTATAATCACCACGATTTGGAGAAGGTAAAGGATTTTGCCCAAGAGGTCGGTTCTATCGTGCAATGTACCAGCTATATGTTCCCTGCAATACGTAGCGCCAAGCCCTGTGAAGAGCCTGTCAGGCGCTTTAGCCCTCAGGAATCTGCGGAAGCCGCCATTGACTGGATCCGCATTGCCAATCCCCCGGAGGTTTTTGCCGCCGAGTGTCGCAAGCATGCCCAAATGCCGCCCTCTAAGGCAGATGAGTGTCCCTATGAAGGGCCGGAGGGCTCTCGCTGCAGAGCGGGGCGCTGCTCTTACTGGATCACATATAAGGGTGATCTCCTCCCCTGCGGCATGATCCCCTCGATCAGTGCCTCTGTAACAGAGCTGGGCTTCCTGAAAGCCTGGGAGAGCATGGGTGAGCGCTTCCGCAAGCTGACCATGCCCAAGGGCTGTCTGAATTGTCCGGATTATGAGCGCTGCGAGGTCTGCCCCGCTATCACATGGGCAGAGAATGAGGATTTCTCCAAGGTGCCGCAGTACATTTGTGACAAGAACCGCCATTATCACAGCCGCCTGGCCGCACTGGGGGCAGAAGGGAGCGAAACATGAAGATAAATCCCGATTTTATTCTCCGTGAGCTTGCAGGAGAATATCTGTTGGTAAGCATTGCCGAGGGGCAGGATGCCAAGCGTCTATTATACCTCAACGAAATGGGCAAGGACATCTATACCCACCTACAGGAGGGCTTGGAGGGACAGGCCCTTCTGGATGCCCTGCAGGAGGAATACGAAGCCGACCCCGACATCCTGAAGCAGGATGTCACCGATTTCCTCCAAACCCTTCGCCAATACAGTGTCCTTCTTCCCTAACACGACAACTCATAGTGCCGAGTCTCGTCCGACGACCAAGCCCCTTCATCCCTGTATCGCCGAGCAATGCTCAGGGGTGAGGGAGATGGACAAGGGAGGACAAAGAGCCGCAGGATATATTTGAGCAGCAGAACCCGTTTCGGTGGGTTCTGCTGCTCTTTATTGGGGCTTATTCGCCTTTGAGAAGGCGGTTTTTGTCGAATTGGAGCTGGTACAGGCGGTAGTAGCGACCCTTTTGGGCAAGGAGGGAGGCATGGTTGCCCTGCTCCACGATCTTGCCGTGGGACATAACGATGATGTTGTCTGCGTGCTGAATGGTAGACAGACGGTGGGCAACTACCAGCATAGTGCCGATATTCCGCATCTTGGACAGAGAATCCTGAATGAGAAGCTCTGTCTCCGTATCGATATTGGCGGTAGCCTCATCAAGGATCATAACAGAGGGCTTATGGATCACCGTACGGGCAAAGGACAGGAGCTGTCTCTGACCGGCGGAGAAGTTATTGCCCCGTTCCCGCACCTCTTCATCCAAGCCACCCTTGAGACGGTTGATGAAGTGGTCTGCATTGACATAGCGGCAGGCTTCCATGACCTCTTCGTCGGAGATACCCTCCTCCCGAAGGAGGATATTGCTACGGATGGTGCCGGAGAAGAGGAATACATCCTGAAGCATCTGGCCGAAGTGTCTGCGGAGAGCAGAGAGCTTGATCTTGCGGATATCTATACCGTCAATCAGGATCTGCCCCTTCTGGATATCATAATTGCGGCAGATCAGGGACAGGATCGTGGTCTTGCCGGAGCCGGTAGAGCCGACGAAGGCAACAGTCTCCCTTGCATTGACCTTGAAGGAAACATCCTGCAATACCCATTCACCGGGGATATAGGCGAACCAAACATTGCGGAACTCGATATTGCCCTCAATGTGATCCGGCTCGATGGCATCGGGAGAATCTACCACCTGGGGCTCGATATCCATAATAGAGAAGATCTTCTCCGCAGAAGCGAAAGCGCCTTGGAGACGGTTGAACTGTTCTGCCAAGTTCTGGATGGGGTCATAGAACTTGGAGATGTACATGTAGAAGGTAACAATGGTACCGCTGGTAATGACCTGTCCCAAGAGCCGTGTATCCTTGATATACCCTCTGGCGCCCAGATAGAACAGGCACAGAATGGTGGACAGGTACAGCATATAGACCATGGGGCGGAAGATGCCGAAGACCAGGATCTGGTCATAGCGAGCCTTCTTCAGCTTGCGGTTCTTCTCTTCAAACTCGTTCTGCTTATGCTTTTCCCGATTGAAGATCTGGATGACCTTCATGCCGGAAAGGTTCTCGGACAGGAAGGTGTTGATATCGGTAGTGCCATCCTTGACCTTCCGATGGGTCTTACGGGAGAAGCGACGGAAGACGAAGGTAAACAGGGCGATGAAGGGAGCGAAGCACAACAGCATGAGCGTCAGACCGTAGTTGACACAGAGCATGGCGACCAGAACACCCACGACCACGAAGCAGTTCTTGACCATATTCACGATGATGTTGGTGAACATCATGGAAATTGCGCCGGTGTCATTGGTCACACGGGTAACCAGCTTGCCTGTAGGGATGCCGTTGAGCTGTGCATGGGACAGACCCTCGATATGTACAAAGAGGTCTTCACGGAGCTCGGAAATGATCCGCTGTCCCGTCTTTTGCAGGATGATGGACTGTGCATAGGTAGACAGCAGGGAAACGATGAGAATAGTGCCGAAGATCCATAGTCTTCTCCACAGCTCTGTCAGTTCAAAGTCTCCCTTGACCAGCTCCTCGATATTGCCGATCATGGTGGGAGAGAGGATGTCATATGCGATAGAGAAGGACATGAGGATCAGAACCAGAACGAAACGCTTCCAATAGGGCTTGGCATAGGACAGAAGTCTCTTGGTGATCTCGCTGTCCTTCATATTGCGGTCAAAGCCGATGTCCTTCTTACTGTCCTTAATGGAACGGTAGGCGATCAGACAGGCCAAGGCCGCACCGCCGATGACGGCGATGACAATGATCAAAGGATAAAATTCGTACATTAGCCTTCCTCCTTTGCATCGTCCAGTCGCTGGAGCTCTACCATACGGCGGTAGGCATCGCAACGCTCGTAGAGTTCCTTATGGGTGCCGTAATCCAAGAGGCAACCGTCATCCAGGAACAGGATCTTGTCCATATTCTCCACAGTGCTGATACGGTGGGCAATGAGAATGGTGGTCTTGCCCTTGCGGAGATTGCGGAGATTTTCCAGAATGGTCTTTTCCGTCTTCACGTCAACGGCGGAGACAGAATCATCCAGAATCAGAATGGGTGCGTTCTTCCACAGCGCACGGGCAATGGAAATTCTCTGCTTCTGACCGCCGGAAACGGTAACACCGCGCTCACCCAGAACTGTGCCGTAGCCCTCGGCAAACTCAGAGATATTGTCATGGACATCTGCCAGACGGGCGGCCTTCTCCACTCCCTGCAGGTCATGGTGGTCTGCGGCGAAGGCAATGTTGTTCTCAATGGTGTCACTGAAGAGGAAGTTGTCCTGAGGCACATAGGCCGCATTGTCACGGACAGTGTGGATGGGAATGGTATTAATATCCCGTCCGTCTAAGAAAATGCTTCCGTCCGCCACGTTATAGGTACGGAGGATCAGGTCTACCAGAGTGGTCTTTCCTACACCGGTACGTCCGATGAGGCCTACATTCTCCCCTGCTTGAATGGAGACAGAGATGTTCTTCAGAACCTCAGGGCCGTCTCCGGGGTAGCGGAAGGTCAGGTTGCGGAACTCGATATTGCCACAGAGTGCCGATACCTCCTGTACATTCTCGCCGTCGACTACATCGGGCTGTGCATCCAACAGCTCGGAAACTCTCTTGAGAGAGCCCTTGCCTCTGGAAACCATGTCAATGAGCTCAGACACTGCCATAATGGGCCAAATCGTCAGGTTGAAGTAACCAAGGTACTCCACCAGCTGACCTGCGCTGAACACATCCTTGTATACCAGATAGCCACCGTAGCCCAGGATCACGCAGATGACGGATTCCACAAAGAGCATGACCAGCACACGCATAAGGGTGGAGGCACGGGTGAAGTCTACGTTGGCATCCTCGTTGGCCTTGTTCAGTGTCTTGAAGAAGAGAAGCTCCTTCGCTTCCTTCACAAAGGCCTTAATGACCGCAATGCCGGAGAAATTCTCCTGAGAGAAGTCCGACAGATCGGAGAAACGCTCCTGACGCAGCTCCCACTTCTTCATCATATACTTACCGATGGTGGTGCTGACCAGAAGCAGCAGTGTCATGGGGATCAGGGACAGAAGGGCCAGACGCATATTCATCCGCATCATCTTGGTGATGGCCATAACGCCCAGGAACACTGCATCGCAGAACATCATGACACCCCAGCCGAAGCACTCCTGAATCGTCTCCAAATCGTTGGTGAAGAGAGACATGAGATTGCCGACCTTGTTGACCTGATAATACTGCTGTGACAGATCCTTGCAACGGTCAAACATCCGACTGCGGAGGTCTGTCTCCACATTGATACCCGCTCCGAAGAAGCAAATTCTCCACAGGAAGCGACCGATGATCATACAAGCGATGATCAGCAGCATAGGCAGACAAATATGGTCCAGCAAAAAGTCCATATCAAAGTCCACCACCATGCCCTTTAGCTCAGCCTCACCTGTATTCAGACCGTTGACCACCAGACGGTAAAGCTCCGGGATCTCCAACTGCACCAGGTCAATGAGGATCAAAGACAGGATGCCGAACAGCAGTCTGGGAAAATACTTGAGGTAATAGCGGTTAATGTGTTTTCCAAATAACATTCTTCTTTCACGCTCCTTTCTTTCTACAGGGGGCAGCCTGTTTGCAGCTGCCCATACATACCCATGTAATTATATCATCAAACTACAGAAAATCAATAGGTAGTTGAAAGAAGTCAAAAATTTTTCCTGAACTTTTTCTGAAAAGATATGTCAGGAACTTCCACACAGCGAAAGAACCCCTCCGACAGTGCTTCGGAGGAGTTCCTTACTATCTGTATTCCCATATTTTCTCAGGGCATTCGTCCCATATCTGCCGTATTCGGAAGGGCCGAGCCTCTGCCTCGGAGGCTCTCTGACCAAAGCCTTTCCGATCCCTACTTTCTTTTGTTGAAGATCCGCTGTTCATACTCCCCTGTTTCCAAATCGGTATAGCGCAGGAACAGGGATATCTTATTCTTGCCGTTCAGTTGATCCCACAGGATGTCCGCAAACAGCTCCATATCGTTGCAGACAGACAAGCATCGAGGCTCTCCCGTAAGGGAAGGCGGAACAGGCGCATCGTGGCAATCATAGCTGTGGAGATAATGCCCCAGGCCGGGAACAGGGGCATATTCATAGAAGGACCGAGCGCAACCCCTGCCCAAGGTGCTTTCCGCCTTCAGGACAGACAGGCGGTAGCTGCCGTCCTTGCACAGCAGGCCTGAGATCCTCGGCGTAGCATTGGGCCGATCGTCTTCAAAGCCATAGCTCCGCAAAGCAGCCTCCCAGCTTTTCCCCACGGACAGATAGTCCCGAAGGATGTCACTCTGGTCTCCATTTGCCAAGATCAGCCCCCTGTCCGTCTCGTATACGGGTCGGTAGAGAATGTGACGGGCATCCTGTATCAGCTTGGGCTCAAAAGCACGGATACCTACACCGTCCTCCTCTTCCACAAAAAAGCGGTTGCGGCTGTTCAGGGTGCGACCCGTGATAAAGCAAAGAGCTACGGATCTCTTCCCGTCGGGGGTCATGCCCAGAGCAATGCCACAGCCGGGATATTCATTTTGGGAGAGAATCTTTGCAAATCTGCTCACTTCGTATGCATTCATAGCTTGCTCCTCACCACAGGTCAAGAAATAAAAA
>JAFOZC010000136.1 GCA_017391305.1 Oscillospiraceae bacterium
AGCGGCTAAGGCTCCCTTGTGTAAAGGGAGCTCCGCCGAAGGCGGTGAGGGATTGTTGCAGGATAAAGTTGAGATTTATATGGGAACGAATGCGAATACGTACAATTTTCAATCCCTCTGCTCCCCCGGCTATCTCCCGTCTCCAATAGAAAAAGGGGGGCTGTGTTGTGGAAGGTTTTAACTGTTGCAAATTCGCATAAGTCTCCATGAGGATTGTAGGCTTTCGCTGCGACAATCCCTCAGTCAGCTTCGCTGACAGCTCCCTTTACACAAGGGAGCCTTGGCCTGTGCCAAACTTTTGGTCGGAGCGGTAAATTTCGGCTTATCGTTCTGTTTTAAGTTTCCACACAGCCCCTTGCCTCTCCCTCCGGGAGAGGTACCTCCCGAAGGGAGGGGGAGAGGGATGTGCAGACAGTTCGTGCAGGAATGCAGTTTCGTATGAAGAATCGGTGCGGTGGTTCTGTGGGTAGTTTTTGAGTGGAATTGGTGCAGTGAGCCCTCTCAGGCGCTTTGCGCCAGCTCTCCCAGAGGGAGAGCCAAGGGCTCGGTGGGTATCGATGGACGGAGGGAGAGCCAAGGGCTTGGTGGGTGTCGATGGACAGTGGGAAAGCCAAGGGGTGCGGTGGGTATCGGTTGACAGAGCGATAAATCGGAATTTGGGTGGCAAAAAGGGGGGCCGGTGTGCTGAATGTGGCAAGCCGGCCCCCTTGGGGGTTATTTTTTACGAATAGGATAGGGTTCGATCGTGTGGGTAAAGCCCAGGATCAGGACAACGAGGAGAACAGCGAGAGATTCTATGAGATCGCTCCTTTTGGGGAGGAAGCCCACGGATTGGAATCGGGAATCGGATTCCGAGACCAGAATATCCCTGCCGTCATCCGAAAGGATAAAGCTCCAATCACCGTCACTATGAACAGGCTCCCGATCAAAATAGACCTGTAGTCTCTTATATTCCTTATATTCCTCTGTTTGCCTTTCCCATCCGTCGTGACCACCTGTGACATAGTACTTTAGTTCTAAAGTCACCGGATCAAAGGCATAGATTACAGGTAGTCTCGATTCCACCAGCACAAGTCCCTCTGCTACAGTAATGCCGCCATGGGAATTCTTGATCGTGCAGATCTGGAAGCCCTTGAGGAATTCTCCCTCGAAAGAATAGACGTTGACCATGCCCTTATCGTCATAAAAGAGGAAGATTTTCCCTTGGGAAACGGCAAAATCCGTGATCTCTTCCCACGGAACCTGTGGCTCTCGGTGAACGATCAATTCTCCTTTGGTATCAAAGGTCTTGACAGCGGAAAAACCGCTGTTTTCTACGACCACCACAAGGAGCAGGAAGGTCAGGAGAATGGCACTTCCAATGATCCATAAGATCATTTTTCTGTTCATTGGAATCACCCGATTCTATGAAAAATTACAGGACGAGGGGACAGTTCGAAACCGTCCCCTCGTGTTATTATTGGTCTTTGGGGTTGATTTCGCCTAATTCTCTAATAAATCTAAAAGAATCCTTAACTATGGAATCCACACAGAGGATCTTTCCTTGTGCCACAACAAGCTGCTTGTAAAATGTATTGTCTATTCTTCTGAATGCAAGGGTATCGGCATCAACCGCATATGTCGCTTCTTGTATAGGAAGATCCCTAAATTGAGGCCATGGATCATACTGCACGGACAAATACAGAACATCATCCAAAATTATGGCACTGCTCCGCACATCACATTCCGAAGCAGCGAACCCCAAATCGAGGGGTTGTCCGGTTCCATCTGCCAAATGATAAATCATTCCTCCGTTAGCACAGCCCATAAGGCATAGTAAATGATCTCCCCAAAGAAATGCTGTATCGTTCGCTGGCTCAAAATAGGGGGGACCCTCCATGACTACGAAGCGTTCCTCAACGCGGTCATAATAGCAGTCCTCGAGCATATCTATGCCGGAAATAAAAATCCATCTATCATTTACTAATAACTCTATACTATTTGGATTGGGGCTGGGGTATTCGTCTGTAGGACAATCAAATATAAAACCGGTTTTTTCCGGAGTACGGACATACAACTCCCCGTCTTTTCTAAGATAGCAAATAGAATCTTTGCTTACAGCAAATTCACCCACACGGTCTGCGAGTAACACAGATTTTGCGTTGCTGTACAGATACAACTCTCCTGAAGTGTTCAACCAGACAATTCCTTGGCTATTACAATCCGCTCGTACAACTTTCTCTGCAATCACCAATTTCTCTCTTTTTCTGAGAAGCTCCTGATCATCCGTAATAGTATAGCAGTCTCCGCCGGAGTCTACAAAAATCTCTCCCTCAGCCCTGCTCGATGCGGACAAATAAGGATGATGCGTATATGATAGATCTTCAATTCCAATGGGAAAATCGCGGTCAAAGAAGACCAAAGCAAGGAGAAGTGTTACCAAAAGAAATCCCGCAATCAATCGCATCCATTTTTTCATTTCAACATCACTCCATGTTCTCACAGGGCAGGGATGGTTCTGTGTCCTGCGTATTATTTACATCAAATCTAAAGAGATTTTATATTTTATCCCTTCAAAAACATAACTTTTTCCACCAAGACAGAGAACCGTCCTGTCCTGCAAGCTACCCTCAGATCCACTGCACCGATTCCTTAGACGAAACTGCATTCCTGCACGAACTGTCTGCACATCCCTCTCCCCCTCCCTTCGGGAGGTACCTCTCCCGGAGGGAGAGGCAAGGGGCTGTGTGCGAACTTCAAACAGCCCCATAAACCGAAATTTTTGCGCTCCGTCCATCGATACCCACCAAGCCCTTGGCTCTCCCGACCGGAGAGCTGGCGCGAAGCGCCTGAGAGGGCTCACCGCACCGATTCCACCTACAAAATACCTACAGAACCACCGCACCAATTCCTCTCATGAACGGCATTCCTACACGAACCGTCGGAATTCCTTGAAATATGGGAGATATCGCATCAGTGACTGCCGGGGTGGATGATACTACAAAAAGAACCTCTCTTGTCTATGAAACAAGAGAGGTTCTTATGTATGGAGCGGGTGACGAGGCTCGAACTCGCTACCTCCACCTTGGCAAGGTGGCGCTCTACCGGATGAGCTACACCCGCATTTGCAGGATTTATTATACTCATAAATCCTGCATTTGTCAAGCTTTTTTTAAAAACTTTTTTAAAAATCTGAAAGTGTCCCTTCTCCCTTGGTTTTCGGGGATCTGTGGAGGCCTGTTTTGCTAAGAGGCGGCCCCATATTCACAGAATGGATTGCGGTGCCGATGCTTGGGAAGCTGGCAGTGATCGGGGGTAGAACAGGATCGAGCCGTACATCGCTGCAGGGATCGGAAGGACTTACTTGGCACTGAAATCAACGGGCTTCTCTTCTCTCAGACGGAAATACCATTCGATGGCATCGGCAATTCTGCCGCAGGCCTCGCCGTCTCCGTAGGGGTTCACCGCATGGGCCATTTGGCCATAGACCTCGGGGTTTTCCAATAGCTCCGTGGCAAGGCGCAGTACGTCCTCATGCTCTACACCTGCGAGCTTTACGGTACCGGCGGCTACGGCTTCGGGACGCTCTGTTTCCTTCCGCAGGACAAGAACGGGCTTGCCCATAGCAGGAGCTTCCTCTTGCAATCCGCCGGAATCGGTCATGACGAAATAGCAACGAGCCATGAGGTTGTGCATTTCCTCCACATCTACGGGATCGATCAGATGTACACGCCGGATTCCGCCCAGCTCTTCCTGGGCGCATTGGCGGACAGCGGGGCTGAGGTGAACGGGATAGACCACCTCTACCTCAGGGTGAGCCAGAACCAGCTTCCGCACAGCGGAGAGAATGTCATGCATGGGCTTGCCGTAATTCTCTCGGCGGTGGCAGGTGAGAACGATGACCCGACGGTTCTCAAAATCCAGCTCGTTCAGGATAGGCGTGGAGAAGCGGTAATTCTCACGGACGGTGGTCTTCATGGCATCGATAACGGTGTTGCCGGTGATAAAGACCTCTCCCCGAATGGCTTCCTTTGTCAGATTCTCTGCATTGGCGGCGGTGGGGGAAAAGTGGAGTTCTGCAATATCCCCGACCAGAGTACGGTTCATTTCCTCCGGGAAGGGGGAATATTTGTCGTATGTACGCAGGCCGGCTTCCACATGGCCTACGGGGATCTTGTGATAGAAGGCGGCAAGAGCTCCTGCGAAGGTGGTGGAGGTATCTCCGTGTACCAGGATCAGATCCGGCTGTGCCTCCTGCAAGACAGTTTCCATGCCCAGAATGGCACGGGTGGTGATGGAGGACAGGGTCTGCTGCTTCTGCATGATATTCAGATCATAATCTCCCTTGAGGCGGAAGATGTCCATAACGGAGTCTAACATTTCCCGATGCTGACCGGTCAGGCAGCAAAGACTTTCAAAATGGGGACGGGAGGCCAATTCTTTCACCAGAGGTGCCATTTTGATTGCCTCGGGACGGGTGCCGAAAACGGACATGACTTTAATTTTCTTCATTCTCGGTTTCCTCCTTTTGCTCTTTGTGGTGATTGTGATGACGCTTGATGAAAAATAGCTGCAAGCCCAGGCTTCCCACCAGTACAAGGGCGGCAAGGAAGATCAGGGCTTGAACCTCTCCCTTATCTGTCAGAACAACAGCGCACAGCCCCAGCATGACGGAGATCAGGTAGGAAATGGCGACAGCCTGCTTCTGGGAGAAGCCCATATCGATGAGTCGGTGGTGTACGTGACCGCGGTCTGCGTGCATGGGACTTTGTCCCTTGGCCAATCTGCGGATCACTGCAAAGCAGATATCGAAGATGGGCAGACCCAGCACGAGGAAGGGAACGGCAAAGGAGATCACCGCATAGGTCTTAAACAGACCGAACACGGAAACGGAGGCCAGCATGAAGCCCAGGAAGGTAGAGCCGGTGTCTCCCATGAAGATAGAGGCAGGGTTAAAGTTATAGGGAATGAAGCCGATACAGCCACCTAAGATGGCGGCAAGGACCAGCGCAGACAGGGTGGCATTATGCTCGGGAACCAGCATAAGGGCTACGATCAGCATAGTGCCTGCGGAAATGGCAGAAACGCCTGCGGCCAAACCGTCCAGACCGTCAATAAAATTCACCGCATTGGTGATCATAACGATCCAGATGACTGTTGCAATACAGCTAAACCACACGGGAAGCTCCCAGCCGAGGAACTGTTCAATACGACAGCCGTGGATCACCACAAGAACGGCGGCAAGGATCTGTATTCCGAACTTAGGCAGAGCACGGAGTGTCTTGATGTCATCTGTAATGCCAAGGATCACGATCACCGTGGCACCCAACAGAATGCCTCGAAGCCCTCGATCCATTTCCCCGAAAATCAGGAAGCTGATCAGGAAGGCCAGGAAAATACTCAAGCCGCCCATACGGGGAATGGGCTTGTGATGCATACGCCGGTGATCCTTGGGGATATCCATTGCTCCCACTTTTTTTGCAAGGCGCTTTACCAAGGGAGTGATGGCGCAGGAAATACCGGCGGCTACTACGATGGTATAGAGCAGACGCACAATGAATTCAGAGTCTAAAACCATTTACGTCCTCCTCAGCGAGCTACGAAGCCCACCTTTTTATATACTTTCCGCAGAGTCTTCTCTGCCACATAGGATGCTTTCTCCGCACCCTCGGCACAGACCTTCTGCAAATAGGCCTTGTCTGCCAGCAGACGGGTGGCTTCCTCACGGATGGGACGGAGCAGCTCCACAACAGCCTCGCCTACGGTCTTCTTGAAATCGCCGTAGCCTCTTCCTGCGAATTCTGCTTCGATCTGCTCGTAGGTTCTGCCTGTTGCGGCGGAATAGATGCTCATGAGGTTGGAGATACCCTTCTTGTTTTCTGCATCATAGCGAACCTCGGTGTCACAGTCGGTGACGGCACGCTTGAACAGACGCATGATATCCTCCGGCTTGTCCATGAGGGTGACACGGCCGGGATCCTCGTCCTCGGACTTGGACATCTTGGCCTCGGGATTGGCAAGGCTCATAACACGGGCGCCGACCTTGGGAATATAGGGCTCGGGGACTTTAAAGACCTCACCGTATACACCGTTGAAACGACGGGCAATGTCACGGGTCAGCTCTACGTGCTGCCGCTGATCTTCTCCAACGGGAACAAGATCTGCCTGATACAGCAGAATGTCCGCAGCCATCAGGGCGGGATAGGTGAAGAGTCCGCCGTTGATGTTGTCGGCATTCTTGGCACTCTTGTCCTTGAACTGTGTCATACGGGACAGCTCGCCGAACATGGCATAGCAATTGAGAACCCAGCCAAGCTCCGCATGCTGGTGAACATGGCTCTGGAGGAAGAGAACGTTCTTCTCCGGATCAATGCCGCAGGCAATATACTGCGCCAACTGCTCCAGGGATCGCCGCCGCAGATCCGCAGGGTTCTGACGGACGGTAATGGTATGCAGGTCAGCCATGAAATAATAGCAGTCAAACTCCTCTGCACGGTCCTTCCAATTTCGGATCGCACCGACATAAGAGCCTAAGGTCAGACTGCCGGAGGGCTTGATGCCGGAAAGCATTCTCTTTTTCTGAATTTCTGACATAATATGGTCACACCTTTCAAGGGGTAGTATTTTCTCGTTCTGTATATCTTATCACATTTTCGACCATTACGCAAGCCCCAAACACCTATACAATGGGATTCGCAGAATTTTCTGTTGGGGGAGGGCTTTGTCAAATGCTTAACGGAGAACCTCCCATTCCGGAAGAGGCAGCCGCTGCATAGCACCGAAAATTCGGTTTTTGACATCGGGATATTGCTCCTGAAGACGGAGGATCAGCTCCTTGGTCTCCTGTCGCTTGGTTCGCTTGTCCACGGGACAGCGGTTGTGAACAATGGGCAGGCCCTCCCGTTCTACAAAATGGGTGATGGTCTTTTCGGACAAATACATCATGGGACGGATCTGGGTCACTCCGGTGCGATCCAAGAAGGTCACAGGCTGGAAACAGCCGATGCGCCCTTCGTACAGCAGATTCATCAGGAAGGTCTCCACCGCATCGTCATAATGATGCCCCAGTGCGATCTTGGAAAAGCCTTGATCCAGCAATGCCTGATTCAGTGCGCCACGGCGCATCTTCGCACACATGGAACAGGGGTTTTTCTCCTGACGATAGTCAAAGATAATGGGGGCGATCTGGGTTCTTACCACCCGGAAGGGAACATCCCATTTTTTACACTGCTCTTCTATGGGGGAAAAGTCCATGCCGAACCCCAAATCAATGGAAATGGCGGTCAATTCGTAGGGAAGGGGATAATATTCCCGCATGGCCGCCAGCAAGGCCAGCAGAGCAATGGAGTCCTTCCCTCCGGACAAGCCAACAGCGATCTTGTCATTGGCATCTATCATTTTATAATCATCCACACAACGGCGCACCATGCCCATCATTTTTTGCATTTTGAGACATATCCTTTCTATCATAAATGTCCGCTGAATAAGTCCCTACTGCGACTTATCCCCACAGCTAAGCCGTGTTTGCCGGGTTGCGGGTACTATACACTGTATTTGTTCCTTCGGGCGTCTTGATGCGCGAAGTATACGTATATTGGGACTTTTTGCGAAAATTCGGAAGTGAGAAAACAAGAGAAAAAAAGAGAAAACGAGAGGATTCGGGAGATAATCTTATGTAAGATAAATTTTTTCAAAAAAGCTCTTGACATTGTGTTTTTCTGTGATATAATGAGGAAGCTTCGCGTAGATTATACGCAAAAAACTCACGTTTGTCAAAATATTTTATTTCATTTTTCGGAGGAATTATCCATGTCCACTACCCTGGTCAGAAAAGAAGATGTGCAGCGCAAGTGGTACATCGTCGATGCAGCAAACCAGCCCCTGGGCCGTACTGCTGTCACCGTCGCTAACATCCTGCGCGGCAAGGTCAAGGCAGACTTTACCCCCAACGTTGATTGCGGCGATTATGTCATCGTCCTCAATGCCGACAAGGCAATCCTCACCGGCAAGAAGCTGGATCAGAAGTACTACCGTCATCACTCCGGTTGGATCGGCGGCCTGAAGGAAACCAAGTACAAGACCATCATGGCTGAGCGTCCCGAGTTCGCAATGGAGCTTGCTGTTAAGGGCATGCTTCCCAAGAACACCATCGGCCGCGCTGCCCTGGGCCGTCTGAAGGTCTTCAAGGGCACCGAGCATCCCCACGCTGCCCAGAAGCCCGAAGCTTGGCAGGACTAATCAGGAGGTAACAGATCATGTACGAAAGCAAGAGACAGTATCAGTATGGCACCGGCAGACGTAAGTCTTCCATCGCTCGTGTTCGTGTATACGAGAACGGCACCGGCTCCATCATCATCAACGGCCGTGACATCGACAACTACTTCGGTCTCGATACCCTGAAGCTCATCGTCCGTCAGCCCCTGGTCAGCACCGACACCATCGGCAAGGTCGACATCATCTGCACCGTCAAGGGCGGCGGCGTTACCGGCCAGGCCGGCGCTATCCGTCATGGCATTTCCCGCGCACTCCTCGGCGTCAACGCAGAGTACCGCGCAACCCTCAAGGCCGCCGGCTTCCTGACCCGCGACCCCAGAATGAAGGAAAGAAAGAAGTACGGCCTCAAAGCCGCCCGCCGCGCTCCCCAGTTCTCCAAGAGATAATTTTACCACATTTATTTGCCACTTTTGGCACCTATTTGCGGCTAAATCCCGTCTTTTGGCGTATTAAGAGTTGCAGAAATGTCCTGCCCCGTACTGCGTAAGGAACAAGTAAGGAACAGGTAAGGAACAAATTTTGCAGCCCTTAAAAATCAAAAACAAGTCTTTTTGGCAGGAGATAACTCTTCGGAGTTATCTCCTGTTTTTCATTTCTTGTTTCATATTTTGTTGATTGCCTCCAGAAGGGTTTCCGTTCTCAGATGGGTGTATACTCGCTCTGTCAAATTCATGGCGCCCGAATGTCCTACGATCTTTTTGATCACAGTAGGTTCTACTCCTGCCTCTGTCAGCATGGAAACGCAGGTATGTCTTGTGTCGTGAGGCCTATGCTCCATGCCCAACTGCTCCATAAGAGGCTGGAAGTAACATTCATAGTAGTTACTGTAGTCAAAGTGCCTCTGATGGGCATTTTGGAGCAGATACTCACATTGGGAGGTTTCGTACCAAGCCTTGTAGAAGGGCAAGACCTTATCTGCAATGGGAACTCTGCGGATGCCGTTATCGGTCTTACTGGATACCACCTCGAAGTATTGCTCCTCTAAGTTGACATTCTCTTTTTTCAGATCCAGTAGTTCCGAAATACGGCAACCGTTGTAGATCAACATCAAGATGATCTGATAATGGGGATTATCCGACAGATTCCAGAGAGCTTCGATCTCTTCCCTTGTAAAGGGATTTGCATCCCGTTTGTCCGGGTTCTTGTCCTTGAATTGCTCAATACTGACATATTCCGCATAGTTCTTGTTGCACAGCTCGTGCATCAATGCGTATTTGTAGAGTTGGTTGAATAGGTTTTTCAGTTTCTTGAGTGTGGGGTAATTCTTGCCGCAGGTGTTTACCACTGCCTGCAGGTCTGCAAGACGGATGTCACGGAAAGGCTTATCGTAGAGATCTTCGCATACTCTGTACGAAGCATTGTAGCCTTTGATATTGGAGTCCGAGATCGTGGGGTATTTTTCTTCCGACCAAAGGGTAAATACCTCTGCAAAAGTTTGTCTGTTGTTCAGATCATAGGGATTTTGCCAGTACTCCTCCAAGAGTCGGTATGCTTCACGCTTTGTTTCCGCATATCCCAGAACTTTCTGAACTTGTACCATCTTGTCTTTAACAGGGTCATAGCGCCAGCCTACGGTGATCAATGCTGCATAGGGTCTTCTTCGTCTTCCGGATAATTTTTTAACGGTTCCGAATCCGTTTGGTAATTTCAAATAGTATCAATCTTCCTTTCTCCCAAGTTTTCAATCTTTGATTGGCAGGGATATGTATTGTCCCTTATTCTTCTGTTCCTGCCTTCTTTAACTGCTCCAACATTTGCCGATCCAATTCATTTCGGCGTCGGATTCGCTCCTCCAAGGTGAGGGGCGTTTCTTTTTTGTCCTCCAGAACGGTATCTGCGTGGTAAGCCAGTCGCTTCTCAACCCACAGATCCAGACTTTCTCTGTCTGTCCAGTAGGTATCCAGCTTTTCCAGTTCCTTTGCGTATTCCTCAAGGAACAGGCACAGGCTTGCGTTCACAGGTGCATTTTGATCCTGTCCGTCAAAACGGATGGCACAACTCCAGCCATCATGATGAGGCGGCTTTGCCACATCGATCTCAAAGCGAAGGTTTGCCTTCATTCTGAGTTGGTGAAGGACGGCGATCACATCGGACATGCTCTCAATGCAGATTTCCGGCTTTTTGTAGCCGATCAGATCCGCAGGAGAGATCTCAAGGATCTTTGCGATTTCGTTTACCATTGCGATGGAGGGTTTGATTTCTCCGCTTTCGTACTTCTGTACTGTGCGGAGTGTCTTGTTTAACCGAGTGGCAAGTTCTGTTTGATTTAAGCCGGCCGTCTTTCTGGCCTTCTTAATTCTCTCGCCGATTTCAGTTGGTTTACTGTTCATTTGAATCACCTCGCTCCTATTGTATCACATTGTCCTGCGAATTGCAAGAGCGTATTGCGAATTTTTTATTCGTATTTCCTCTTGACAAAACGTTGTTGGTGTGATACAATCAGAATACGAATTTATAATTCGTATTTTCTCCGGAAGGAGGTGACGCTATGGAGGAAAGAAGAGTCTACTTGGAACTGCCCCCTTTTACCGGGCGTAATGTTCCCATTGCGGAAATCGCAAAGGCCATGCACAAAGATCAGCAGTATGTCCGAGTTGGACTGCAACAGGGTATCCTGAAATTCGGCTATGTGCTGAAGATGGAAGATTCCCAGGAGTTCAACTACTACTGCCCCGACCGTAAGGTTTGGGAAGAGATCGGCTACTTCCAGCCGGAAGCAGTACAAAAAAAGAGCCCTCATCCCGCCAGATGAGAACTCTTAGGGTGAAAGGCCAACGGTAGCTACCGAGGGACAATCAGCATCCACTGATATTATACCCAAGGTAGCTGCCAAATTCAACAACTATTTTTAAGGAGGTTAAGAATTTGACAGACACAGTTTATGAAGAAAACAACTTTGAAGATCTTTCGGAAGTGGGAACTCCCGGATTTCTTCCCACCATTTCCATGACGGAACTGTACAACAGCGTGTATCGGGACAAACCTGCTGTGATTGAAGGTCTTCTCTATCCCGGAACATACCTGTTTGTAGGCGCTCCGAAGCAAGGAAAGTCTTTCCTTATGCTTCAGATGGCATACCACATCAGCACCGGCATTCCCCTGTGGAATTATCCTGTACGGCAGGGAACTGTTTTATATCTCGCTTTAGAGGATGATCACAGCCGGTTACAAAGTCGCTTGTACCGGATGTTCGGGGCAGAAGCCACAGAGAGCCTTTTTCTCTCTGTCTGGTCTAAGCAAGTCGGAAACGGCTTATCCGAACAGATCGAGCAATTTGTCCGCAAACATCCGGACACCGTTCTGGTGATCATTGACACCTTGCAAAAAATACGAACTACCTCAGACCGCTACAGCTACGCAAGTGACTACGAGAATATATCCACTCTCAAGGAACTTGCAACCAAGTTGAGCATCTGCCTGCTGATCGTTCACCACACAAGGAAGCAGTCCTCCGATGACAAGTTTGAAATGATCTCCGGCACCAACGGCCTATTGGGTGCCGCAGACGGTGCCTTTATTTTAGAAAAGGAACGGCGAACTGCAAAGACCGCAACTTTGGAAATCTCCGGGCGAGATCAGCAGGAACAACGGCTTCACCTGCAACAGGATCTTGCCACTCTGCAATGGCTTCTGGAACGGGCAGAAACAGAGTTGTGGCAGGAGCCTCCGGAGCCCCTTCTTCAGATGGTCAGCCAATTATTGACCAAAGAAAATCCCCTGTGGGAAGGCACACCCACGGATCTGGCTCAAGCACTTGGGCTTGATATGAAGCCCAATCAGCTTTCAACAAAACTCAATGTAAATGTGCGAAGGCTGGCTCGGGAGCACAATATTAGCTACCGAAACAGCCGAACTCACGCCGGAAGAAAGATCACTCTGGAATTGATCGACTCTGAGGCGTGACGATCTGTGACGGAGGTGACGGTGTTTTTGAGGTATCGAAATCACCGTCACCATTGACACCCAC
>JAFOZC010000137.1 GCA_017391305.1 Oscillospiraceae bacterium
AGATGATAAGGTGGCTTTTTCTGAATATCTTACAGAATTAAGAGAAGAAATTCGTAAAGACACAATGGAAAAAATCGGAGAATAACAAATTCCAATTTATCTAAGCGGTACCCCAAGGGTCATTATCACTCCTTGGGGTGCAAATTTCGCAACAGGGGTGCATTTGTCAAATTGCCGCCGTAAATTGTATCCATAATTCACACCATACCCAACAAAACCTCGTTCTTCAAAGGCGAGGTTTTTGCTTTGGTGCTTTGTTTGAAGTTTACGCATGGGCGGTAACATGATAACAGGATCTCCGGAAAGCTTAGGCTTTTCGGGGACCCTGTTGTTCCCTTTGTGTTGTGCGGTAGAGGCTCAGGTACTGTGGAAGGCGTCTTCCGGAAGCTTATTCAGGCACATGAGGATCTGGGCAACCTGGGCTCTGGTGGCAGTGCCTTGGGGATCTAAGCGATTCTTTCCTGTGCCTACGATCAAGCCTGCGTCCAAGGCCCAAGCCATTGCACCACGGGCATAGGAGGAGACAGACTTTCCGTCACTGTAGCTTTCGGGGACTGCGGCGCTGTCAGGGGTGTCGCCCGAATGATAGCGGCTGAGCATGGTGACAAGCTGTTCTCTTGTGATAGGGGCATCGGGGGCAAAGTGGCCTTCGTCTACACCGTAGACGATTCCGCAGGAGGCTGCCCAGGCTACGGCCTTGGCATAGTAGGCGTGAGGAGAGACATCGGCAAAGGTGAGGGGGTACTCTTTTTGATTGCCGCTGAGACGGTAGAGCATGGTGACGAACATGCCACGGGTGGTGGAAAGCTCCGGGGAGAAGCTGTTGGCTCCTGTGCCTTTTAGGAGATCGTGGTCGTAACCGTACTGTACTGCCCTGTGGTACCAGGCATGCTCCTCCACATCCCGGAAGGGGTGAGGGCTTTCCTCTCGCCGATAAATGGCAAAGCTGTCCAAAAGCTCCATCGTTTCTGCCAGATAGGTGTGGATCTCCAGACTCTCGTCTGTGACGGAGATTCGGGAGATTTCCCCATTATGGAACTGGTGAGAGGAGGCACAATAGGGATATTCCTCCTTGTTGGGCCGATAGGTTTTGGAGCCGGAGGAGGAATTGGCTACCAGATACAGGACACCGTGGGGATTGGTCACGGAACGGTAGTCCCATTTGTCATAGACATTCTTATCCACCAGTGGGGTCAGACCGTCCATGATATAGCTGCGGCAATAGACGTGGTCATGACCCATGAGAACCAAGTCGATACCCAGACTTTGGAACAGGGGAACCAGCTCTTCCCGACGGGTGAGAATGGAATCATCCTCCGCATGCTTGCTGACGGTGTAGAGGGAGTGGTGCAAGGCAACGATCTGCCAGTGGGTATTGGGGTGGCGGGACAGGACGGCCTCCATAAAGGCCTTATGCTCCGAGGTATCCTTGTCATTGCTATTGAGGAGGAAGAACAGGGTATTTCCGTAAAGGAAGTAGGCGTTGCCACCTGCGGCGGTTACACCGTATTGCTCCGATTCATTGGGGCGGAAAAAGTGCTGTGCGAAGGTGTTTGACTTGGCTTCGTGATTGCCGATGACATTGGCCATTGGCAGGCGGCTCAACACCTCGTGATGGAGGAGGGCATCAAAGTGGGCTTCGTCATCCTTATCATCCACATGATCTCCGGCGGTCAGAAGGAAGGCCGTGTTCCGAAAGCTTTCGTGGCTATCGATCCGATTTAGGGTTTCTGCCCAGCCTGCGGCATCTTCTGCTAACTTATCTCCCCCACCTAACTGGGGATCTCCTGCAAAGGCAAAGGAAAAATCTCCGGCGGGAGGGGTGGTGAAGCTGTACAGCGGAGAGGAAATATCTCCGTTTACCAGTTGATAGGCATAGTCTGTCTCCGGCGCAAGACCTGTCACAGTGGCTTTGTGGCTGTAATAGTCTCCGTCATTGGCCTTTTCCGCAAAGGAGGGGAAGATTGCGGCATCTTTCGGGAAAGTGCCATCCTCCATTCTTTCCTTTTCGCAGAGAATCACATAGCCCGGAGCTTGGGAAAGGGCATACCAGGTCACATTCCGCATGCTTTCGTCACTGCCCACAGACAGGCTCAGGTCTGTCTGAAATTCCGAAGCTCTTACACCGGGAAGCAGGGAACACAGAAGCACCAGAGAAAGGAGAAGACAAAGCGTTCTTTTCATAAAAGATCCTCCGTTCTTTTTTCTGTTATTATACACCCACTGTAGTTGCCATGCAAGGAAAAATTGGGGGAGCTTGCAAAATAAAAAGGGAGAGCTGTTTCCCTGCCGATCAGGGGGAAACAGCTCTCTGTCTTTTCCCTTGTTAAGGAAGGAGCGTCGAGGGATCTACGGGAGAATTTTCCAGATAGACTGCAAAATGCACGTGAGGCTCGGCGGCTCTTTCCACAGGGGCGCTTTGGCCCACAGTTCCCAGCTTCTCTCCGGCGGCAAGGGTCTGCCCTACAGAAACCGCCACATCCTCCGAAAGATTGGAATAGTGGGTACTGTAGCCGTCCCAATGTCTCAGCACCACGGTCATGCCGAATTGCTCGTCCTCATAGATGCTGTAGACAGTACCCTCGGCGGCGGCGAAGACATCCTGACCCAGCTCTGCGGCCAGATCCATGCCCTCGTGGGTTCTCCAATCCCTTGTGGTGGGATTGTATGCCAAGTGATCCACTGCGGCCTCTGTCAGGATCTGGCCGGAGACAGGCTTCTGCAAGCGGAAGGGACGGGAGGTCTCTGTAGGCGCTGTGGTAGACGTGGGCGCTTCGCCGATGTTTACCGCAGGCTTGTCCTCCGGGGGCGCAATGGTAATGGTTTGCTCCCAAGAGCCGGGATCGTGTTTTACAGTGGGATCGGTGTTCGGTACAGGGTTCTTTCTGGTTAACAGGGAATAGCCGGTGACTCCTACAACAGCCGTGCAAAGGAGCAGGGCTATGTAGTAGCCCTTATCCTTCAGGAAGTTGCGGATGCCTTTGAATTTGTTTTGCATATTAGCACCTCCGAACATCAGTATTTACCAAAAAAGCTTTTTTTAAACAGGAAGTTCTCGACAGCTTTCGCAGCTTGTGACCTGTATACTATATAAATACAAAGGATAAGAGAGGAGCGAGCGCTATGAAACAATCTGTGATCCGTATGCTCTGTGCTGTCCTGCTTCTGCTTCTGGGGGTGGGGATCTTGGCAGGAGCGATTGCCGCTGTGACAGGACAAAAGGAGAAGCAAAGGGCTTATAAGGTAGATTTCAGCCTGAGACCCGGAGAAGAACTGCGGCTGTATGATGAGAAGGGCTCTTGCATTGCCCAAATGTGGGCAGATTCCCAAGGGCTGTGTACATCGGGGCTTTTGGAGACGGGGGACTATTACGGGGCCTGTACCGCAGGTATGGTATATTTTCGCATAGAGGACGAGGGTCTTACACAGGTAGGCGGTGCCGCAACCAGGAAAGAGGAGGGAGTCCTCAGCTTTCGGAGGGTGGAGAAGGGCTCTCTTACCGTGGAGACCGTAGCACGTGGGCAGTGGTATACCTATGAACTTTTCTCCTCTCTGGACAGTCGGCAGCGGGTACTGCGCTGTAGGGAGGGGGAACAGCTTCGTTGCAGCTTCGAGGATCTGCCCTTAGGGATCTACCGATTGGAGGAAAACGGCAGATTTCTGTGTACCGTAGAGCTGACAGAGGAGGAAGCCCACCGAACCCTGCACTTGCCCTAAAAAATATGGATTTTTTTCGGAATCGGTCTTGACATTCCTGATTTTTATGGTATGATATGCGTGCCGATCAGAGAAGAGATCGAGCTGATTTTTTTGAATTTCATAACCTTATCGAGAGTGGCGGAGGGACCGGCCCGATGAAGCCCGACAACCTGCATAATGCAAGGTGCCAATTCCGGCGAGCACGCTGCGGCGTGAGATCGCTGTTTCCCCACAGGGAGCAGTGCTTGATCGACAGATGAGGACAATTTTCCTGCCCTGTCGAGAAGACAGGGTATTTTTGTTTCGGTAGGTTTTGAAATCCAGAACAGAAAGAAAGGAAAGAATACAATGCAGAAGAGAATTTTCACCTCCGAGTCCGTAACAGAAGGACATCCTGACAAAGTTTGTGACCAGATCTCCGACGGTGTTCTGGACGCCATTTATGCCCAAGATCCCCATGCCCGTGTAGCTTGTGAATGTGCCGCTACCACCGGTATGGTCATGGTTATGGGCGAGATCTCCACCAATTGCTACGTAGATATTCCCAAGGTTGCCCGTGAGACCCTGTGCAAGATCGGCTACAACAGCCCCGAGGCAGGCTTCAACGGCAATACCTGCGCCGTGCTGACCGCAATTGACGAGCAGTCCGGCGACATCGCTATGGGCGTGGACAACTCCTATGACGATGCTGACACTTTGGGCGCCGGCGATCAGGGCATGATGTTCGGCTTCGCCTGCGACGAGACCGAGGAGCTTATGCCTGCCCCCATCAGCTTTGCCCACAAGCTCAGCAAGAAGCTCTCTCAGGAACGGAAGAACGGCAATCTGCCTTGGCTCCGTCCCGACGGCAAGAGCCAGGTTTCCGTCCAGTATGGCGAGGATGGCTCTATTGAGAGACTGGACAACATCGTCATCTCCACCCAGCATGCAGAGGACATTGCCATCGAGGATCTCCGTGAGGCAGTGATCGAGACCATCATCAAGCCCACCCTTCCCGCAGAGCTCATTGACGGCAACACCAAGTTCTTCGTCAACCCCACCGGCCGTTTCGTCATCGGCGGCCCCGTTGGCGATACCGGCCTCACCGGCAGAAAGATCATTGTCGACACCTACGGCGGCTATGCAGCCCACGGCGGCGGCGCTTTCTCCGGCAAGGATCCTACCAAGGTTGACCGCAGTGCCGCTTACATGGCTCGCTACGTTGCCAAGAACTTGGTCAAGGCAGGTCTTGCCAAGCGTTGCCAGATCGAGCTGGCCTATGCTATCGGCGTAGCACAGCCTGTTTCCGTTCTGGTAGACACCTACGGCACCGGCAAGCTCTCCGATTTCCGTCTCAGCGAGCTGGTTCGGGAGTGCTTCGACCTCCGTCCCGCAGCCATTATTTCTACCCTGAACCTGCGCCGTCCCATTTATCAGCAGACTGCCGCCTACGGCCACTTCGGCAGAGCGGATCTGGATCTGCCTTGGGAGCAGACCGATGCGGTAGAGCGCATTCTGGCAAGAGCATAAACGAAGAGCCCTTCCACAAAGTCGGAGGATCCGTCGCAAAGAGAAATTTGCGGCGGATCCTTTTTTCTTCGTTTGTCTACTTGAAAAATTTGTCGAAATAGAGTATACTTTACAATATATACCCTTTTGTGGAATGAGAGAAAGTTAGAACAAGAGGAGATGCATACATGGCAAAAAATCTCATGAGAATATTATTGAGCGCTTTTTTCTGGCTCATGACTGTGGTCTTGGTGCTGTTGGGCAAATATGCGCCGCCTTTCATTTTTCAAATCTATATTCCTTTTTCACGGGGGATCATGAACATTCTGGCAGGCTTTTTCTCTGTGTTTCCTGTAGCGATTTGGGAGATTTTGGCTCTGGCTGCGGTGATTTTCCTGTTGTATACTATGGTGCGTGATTTCTCCGATTTGGAATTCCTGCGGTGGTTCACGGGGATCTTCCTGGCTGTGAGTGTCGGTGTCTTTGCCTTTATGGCTCTGTGGGGGATGAATTACTACGCTCCCTCTGTACAGGAGCAGTTGGATATGGAAAGTCGGGAATATTCCGTTCAAGAACTGCGACAGGCGGCGGAGTATTATCGGGATATGGCAAACAAGACCGCAGGAGGCGTCAAACGCGATGGAGACGGGGCGATGATCCCCTTCAGCTTCCAACAGCAGGCAGAGAAGGCCGCAGACGGCTATCGGATCTTGGAGATTCGGACAGATGAATTTGTGGGCTCTAAGGCAGCACCCAAAAGACTGCTCAGCGGCAGGGTCTTCGCTCTCGGCGGAGCAACGGGTGTTTTTGTTCCCTTCACCGGGGAGTGCTGTGTCAGTGACGATGTGTACTGCTCCGTACTGCCCTTTGCCATGTGCTTACAGCTTGGCAGAAGATTGGGCTATGCCAGACAGGAGGAGGCGGAATTTGCCGCATTCCTGGCCTGCGTTTCCCAGGAGAGTCCGGAATACCTGTACTCCGGCTATTTCGTAGCCTTCAGCTATTGCTACAACGCCCTCTATGCCATAGATGAGAAGGCGGCGGTAGAGGTCTGGAAGGGAGTCAGCCGAGAGCTTCGTGCGGATTGCCTTGCAAGGATCTCCTTCGAGAACGGACGGAGAAACGAGGCCGCCAATGCCCTGCGGAAGGATCTTGCCAAGAACTATTACAGCTTCCTTCAAAACCGCTTGGGTGCAAAAAAGGTCCGCAGCATTACCAATCTGATGACTATGTGGTATTTCGAAAAAGTAAAATAAGCCCCTCAAACAGCTGTCCCGAAGATCCACCCCGATCCCCGAGACAGCCGTTTGCTCTTATGCCATCTTCAAGTTACCTGTGAATTCCGCTTGGGGCTTGCTGTGAAAAAACTGCCCCCTATCATCGGGGAGATGAAGGGGGCTTTGGGCTTTAGTGAGAGAAGCGAGGTGGCTCTACGGGCTTGTTGGCGAAGGCGTTGGGGCCGGGGTCGGAAAGGGAGAAGTACATTTTAGCGGCCTTGGTGGTGCCGAAGTCACGGTTGGAGCCGGTGCTTTGTACCTTGTTGAAGGCATCACGGAACATCTGGTTGTGGGCTTCCTCTCGGTTCAGCAGGAAATCAATGGTTTCCCGTACTTTCTTGTCCTCGATTTGGCGGTACAGATATTCATAGACCACCTTGGCTCGCTGCTCTGAGGCAATGTTGCTCAAGAGGTCTGCACACAGGTCTCCCGTGACTGTCACATAATCTCCCGTCCAGGAATAGCCGGAGGCGTTGATGAGACCGGGATTCAGACCCAGAAGCACATGGCTCTGGATCTCTCCTCCGGTCACCTTTTGGGCATCCAAATGGTGACCGTTCAAAAGGTTAATGGTTTGCGCCACCATCTCCATATGCCCCAGCTCCTCTGCGGCAATGTCCAAAAACAGATCCTTGATCTCCTGATCCTTAATGCGGAAGCTCTGAGACATATACTGCATGGCCGCTTTCAGCTCCCCATTGCCTCCACCCAGCTGCTCCTGCAAAAGGGCGGCATACTGAGGATTAGGCCTCTCCACCGCAACCGGATGAAATAACTGTTTTTCGTGCTTAAACAAGCACTTCACTCCCTTCGGTTTACTATGAATAGCCTTCCCATTTCTGCAAAAAAATATACATTCTACCATGCTCTGCGCAAATGGGGCTTTCCATTGCTGTGATAGGAAAAAGCCGCTTCTCCAAAGGGATTCCTTTGGGGAAGCGGCTTGCTTGGTTTAGGCGGGGGTCAGTCTTTCGGGCTTAGGGGAGGAAGTAGGCCTTGGCGCTGTCGCTGTAGGCGAAGAGGGCCTTGCAGAGCAAGCCGAGGGTACCGGTCTTGCCGTTGCCGTAGGTATCGGCGCTATAGATGAGGTCGGAAGAAACCACTGTTTCCTTCTCATAAACCGTGGCGGTGACAGCGGTGCGGAGCTCGGCGACCAGCAAGCTGTCGAAAGTAAAGGCATAGAGAGCGGTGCCTTCTCTGTAGAGCTCGGGAGCGCCTACGGTGGCACTGCGGTTTGCACCGTAGATGTCGGTGTAGCTGACTACCAGCTTCAGATCCTCCACCTTGCCGGTGTAGTTCGTAAGGTTCACAATATAGCGGATCCCCACCTTGGAGTTGAGATCCAGAGCCTTGCCTTCCCAAACGACTGTGGGGCCGTCCACGCCTGCAAACTCTACGGACAGATTGCCGAAGGTAACGGTGTTCAGGTCGGTGAGGTAGCTCTTGTGGAGGGCGGTCATGTTCTGATCTGCCAATGCGTTGGTGCGATAGGCCTTGTAGGTCTGTGCCAGTGCGCCGTAGCGGAGCAGGTCTGCACACAGCGCCTTCAGCTCCTCTGTGGCCTTAGCCTTGTCCAACTGAGAATAGGCATACTGTGCCACGCTGTAGGTATCCACATTGGAGCAGTAGTTCTTCCCTGCCTTCCGTCCGTAAAGAACGGCTCGGAGCTCGTTATTCATATGAACGGCGGTAAGACCTTCCAGAGTGAAATAGTAATAATTACCGCGATCTTCGGCAGTGAGCTTGTAGGTGGCATAGCCGGTCTTGGTGTTGCCACTGTACTCATCTACCTGCACCTCCAGATAGACGGTGCTCATGTCAAAGTCGGCCAGGAGGGTCTTGGAAACTGCGTAGTTGACAGAAATGTCACTGGCCAGATCCAGCGTGTGATTCAGCTTCAGAGCGGCATCTACCACTGCCTCGGCATCCTCTGCACCACAGATGCACAGGCCGGTGGAGAAGTCGTGAGCTTCCTGCTCCAGGAGGCTGCAGCCCTCACAGCTGATCCGATGGTATTCGTCGTTGACATAGCTGTAAACCTTGCTGTGCTGGGTCATGGGCAGGCTCTCTACCTTGCCTTCGCCACAGAGGAGACACTTGGATACAGCAGCACCTCTGACGATGCAGCTTGCCGGGAGAGCAACGGTGCTCTGACTCCAGAGGTGGCTGCAGCGTTCGGTATAGACGTTGTAGGCACGGCTTTCGTTGCTGACGATGTACACACGGCCCAAAGCGATCCGTTCGTTGGGATCAAGGGGCTTGCCGGTGAAGGTGATGCGGAGATCACCCTCTGCCAAGGTGGGCAGAACGGTGTCGGAAATGTCCTCATAGCCGAAGAGGATGTAGCTTCCGTCGGGAGCAAGGGTGATGGGAGCGCTTGCGTTGAAGCCACCCATATACTGAGCCCCTGTGAAGGTCACACCTTCCGCAGCCTCGATCCGCAGCCAGTTGAAGCCGCCGCTTGCATAGGTGTTGATGGCATGAACGTCGATCTCACCGGCGGTCATATCGCTTGCGAACTTCACATAGCTGAACTGGCTGTGGCGGAAGTGAACGATACCCAGAATGCCTTCCATGGGAAGAAGCTCACGGGTAGCCTCGATCTCGGCCATGAGATCGGCAGAGACGGAGGGATAGTAGGCCTGAGTACCCATGACAACTCCGTTGCCTACGGAAGCGGCATATTTTGCGATGCCTGCAAACCAATCGGGGCCTTCGCCATAGCTGGCGGTATAGGCCATGGGGGCGATATAATCATAGAGCTCTGCGGCATCGGCATAGTTCTGACCGTAGTGCAGATCTGCAAAGCCAAGGTTGGCACTGCCTGCGCTGCCACCTGTCACACCGCCCTCGGGCATGACAGCGGCGGAGTAGATAAGGCCGGGCTTCACAGCCTTGGCGGTGTTCACCAGGAGTCTTGCAAAGTCCACGATGTTGTTCCGACGGTACTGAGCTACCAGAACAGCATCCTTCTCGCCCTTTTCAAGAGCCTTGAAAATGTAGTTGGCATCTACGCTCTCTCCTGTGGGGAGCTTGTCTGCGTAGAAGGTCTTGTTGATCATATACTGAATATTCTCAACATTGGCACCCATGGCGGCCAGATTTGCGAAGTCCTCTTCGCTCCAACCGTTACACAGGTGGTTATAGCGGATGTAGTCCAGATGCAGACCGTCGATATCGTAATTGGAAACCAATTCAGTGACCAGCTCGGACATATAAGCACGGTAGCCTGCATCATAGGGATTGATGCGGTCGTTGTCTCTGGCGCGGATGTAGTGATACATACCTGCCTCGGGGTGGTTTGCCTTGTAGAAGCTATCCTCTACGGTGACCATCCATGCATGGACACGGATGCCTGCTGCGTGAGCGACATCAATGCACTCTTGCAGTACGTCACGATCGGTTCGGGACAGAGCCTCGGTGTGACGGGTGTTCAGGAAACTGAGCTTGCCGCCGGTGCCCTTGACCAGCAGGTATATGTCGGTGACACCCATCTGTGCACAGCGGCCGACAACGGTATCTGCACCTAAATTGAAAATGTCCTCGCCCCAGACCCATTCACCGACGATGTCAAATTCCTTGGGGCCGTTGGCGATATATGTAGCGGAGACGGTGAGATTTTCGGTAACGGCATCAAAGCTCTTGTCCCAACCTGCGAAGGTGTAGCCTTCCTTTTCGGGAGCGGTGGGAGCCTTTACAGTGCCGCCTGCGTAGGTCTGCTTGTTGGCAATGACTGCGCCGGTGTCATCTTTAAAGGTGACGGTGTAGAGGGTATGATTCTCGTAAGTGTTGTAAACACGGCTTTCGTTACTGACCACATAGATGCGAACCAGAGCAGGTCTGGCCTTCTCATCTGTGGGCTTGCCGGTAAAGCTGATAGACAGTTTGCCGGACTTCAGGGATCCGATGACAGTGCTGGAGGAACTGTCGGCATAGCCGAACTTGACGGAGCGACCGTCGGAAGCAATGGCAACGGGAGCGCCGGAGGTGAAGCCGCTGCCCAAGCTGGCTTTGGTGATTTTCATGCCTTCGGGGACTTCAACGATCAGCCACTGGCAACCGCCGGAGGAGGAAGCGTTGAGGAAGTCAATGTCCATCTTGCCGGTATTGTAATCATAGACAGCCTTGGAATAGCTGAACTGGCTGTGGCGGAAGTGGGCAATACCCAGCACACCCTCCATGGGAAGGAGGCCACGGACAGCGTTGATGTCACCCATGAGCTGGGTGGAGGTCAGGGGGTAGAAGGACTGCAGACCCATGACTACGTCATTGCCGACTTCTACGGAGTAGGAAGCGATATCAGCCATCCACTGAGGCTCTGCTTCGTAGGAAGCGGAGTAGGCCATGGGGCAAATGTAATCGTAGATCTCTGCGGCATCGGCATAGTTCTGACCGTAGTGGAGATCACCGAATGCGATATCTTCTGTGCCGTAGGTTACACCGCCTTCGGGCATAAGAGCGCCGGTGAAGAGAATCTCGGGATCAATGCTCTTTGCGGTATCTCGGAGAAGCTTTGCAAAGTCGTTGATGTTGTCACGGCGGTATTGACCAATGAGCAGAGCGGTGGGATCCCCGTTTCTGTATGCATCAAAGGCATAATTGGCATCCATCACATCTCCGGCGGGGAGCTTGTCCTGATAGAAGGTCTTGTTGATCATGTACTTGACCTGCTCCACATCTGCGCCCATAGCGGCGATCCGTGCAAAGTCTGTTTCACTCCAACCGTTGGCGAGGTGGTTGTAGCGGATGTAATCCAAGTGTACACCGTCTACATCATAGCCGGAGACGATCTCCTTAACGATATTGCTCATATAAGTGCGGTAGCCTTGGTCATAGGGATTGATGCGGTCATTATCTGTGCCGCGGATATAGTGGTAAACACCTGCTTCGGGATGGAGGCTCTTGTAATACTGATCCTCTACGGTGACTAACCAGGTGTGGACACGGATGCCCTGCTTATGGGCCTCGGCGATCAGCTCCTGAAGGACATCGCGGTCGGTTCTGGCTCTGGCATCGGTGTACTGCGTTTTCAGATAGCTCAGTTTGCCGCCGGTACCCTTTGCCAGCATGTACAGGTCGGTGACACCGTATTTCACACTGCGGTCAACTATGGTTTTGGCACCCAGAGTGTAAACATCTTCGCCCCAGACCCAATCACCGACGATTTCGAATTCTCCGGCAACTTGAATCTTCTCATACTGAGCGGTAACGGTCAGGTCGCTGTTGACATTCTCGAAGCTCTTGTTCCAACCGGTGAATACATAGCCGTAGCGGACAGGATCGGCAGGCGCTTCTACAGAACCGCCGGGAACCACAGTCTTGGTGGCCAGAACAGTACCGTCATGGTCTACAAAGCTGACCTTGCAGTTGGTCTGATCCTCGTAAACATTGTAAACACGGGTTTCCCCTGCGGTGAGATAGCCACGAACCAGAGCGGGTCTGACGGTCTCATCGTTGGGTCTGCCGGTAAACTGTACACGGAGCTTGCCTTCCCCCATAGCGCCCAGAATGGTGCCGGAGGCACCGGAGCTGTAGCCCACGGTCACAGTCCGTCCATCGGAGGCAATGGATACGGGAGAGCCGGACTTGAAGCCGCTGACCACAGAGGCAGAGGTAATTTTCATACCTGCGGGAACCTGAACCTTTACCCAATTGAGGGAGCCGGTCTCGGAAGCGCTGATATACTCCACATCCATGGTACCTGCGTTGTAGTTATAGCCGGTCTTGGCATAGCTGAACTGAGTGTGGCGGAAATGTGCAATGCCCAACACACCATCCATGGGAAGGAGGGCGCGGACAGCTTCAATATCAGCCATCAGTCTTTCTGTGGTTAGGGGAGAGAAGGATTGCAGACCCATGACAACATCAATGCCATTGTCTACACAGTAGGTGGCAATGTCGGCCATCCACTGGGGTTCTGCGCTGTAGGAAGCGGAGTAAGCCATGGGGCAAACATAGTCGTAGATCTCTCCGGCATCCTTGTAGTTCTGGCCGTAGTGGAGATCGCCGAAAGCAATGTCCTCATTGCCGTAGGTCACGCCACCTTCGGGCATGAGAGCGCCGGTGAAGAGAATGCCGGGCTTTGCAGCCTTTGCGGAATCCCGGAGGAGTCTTGCAAAGTCGGCAATATTGTCACGGCGATACTGACCGATGAGCAGGGCAGTGGGATCACCGTTGCGGTATGCGTTGAAGAGGTAGTTGGCATCTACGGTGTCACCGGCGGGGAGTCTGTCCTGATAGAAGGTCTTGTGGAGCATGTACTTGACCTGCTCTACATCGGCGCCCATAGCCTGAATGTTGGCAAAGTCCGTGCTGCTCCAACCATTGCAAACATGGTTGTAGCGGATATAGTCCAAATGGATACCGTCTACATCATAGCCGGAAGCGATTTCCGTGACGATGTTGCTCATGTAGCTACGGTAACCCGGATCATAGGGGTTGATGCGGTTGTTGTCGGTGCCGCGAACATAGTGGTAGACACCGGCTTCGGGATGCTTGGACTTGTAGTACTCGTCCTCTACAGTAACCAGCCATGCATGGACACGGATGCCCTTTTGATGTGCGGCAGTGATCAGCTCCTGGAGCACGTCACGGTCGGTTCTGGCCCGCGCATCTGTATACTGCGTCTTCAGGTAGCTCAGCTTACCGCCGGTACCCTTGGCCAGCATGTACAGATCCGTAACACCCATACGGGCGCTACGGTCAACGATCTTTGCAGCACCCAAGGATGCTACGGTCTCGCCCCATACCCAGTCGCCCACGATCTCAAATTCCTGCACCGTAGAGGGGGCCTTGGTCTCAGCCTTTTCCTCAGCGGCAGCGGGAACTACGATCAGGGAAAACAGCATGCAGAGGCAGAGAAGCAGGGATAATACTCTCTTGCTCATAGGGAATCTCCTTTTCGTTTTTCGTTTTTTCTATCCACACGCCCCCCTTATGGGCAAGGGAGCGAAAAGATACAGGTACACAAATTTCCCAATATATTGAAATGTAGACCCATTATATCAAAGAACAAGGGCAAAATCAATTTTCTGCCAATAAAAAAATCTAAAACACTTCCCCTTTTTGCTATCTTTATGCTATAATAATGTCTGCTGAACAAGTCTCTTGCTTTGCGGAAGGAGGGAAGACGGTGGAGAATTATGAAAAGGATCGGGACAGGCTTTTGCAGATCGGGACGATAGGTCGGGATGATGTCATTGCCGATGAATATCGGTATCCTTATGAGCCTACGCCCTATGGGGTTTTGGAGCGCTTGGCGGATAGTGGGCTGGTTGGGCAGGAGGATGTCTTGTTGGACTACGGTTGCGGAAAGGGGCGAGTGGGCTTCTTCCTATCCCATGTGACAGGAGCGAAGACCATTGGGATCGAATATGATGACAGGATCTTTGCCACTGCTATGGAAAACTGCAAGACAGCTCTGTGCGCCGGAAAGACGGATTTCGTCTTGACGAGAGCAGAGGAATATCAAGTACCGGGGGATGTGAACAGGTGCTATTTCTTCAATCCATTTTCCGCAGAGCTTCTCCACACGGTCATGGCAAGGATTCTGGAATCCTGGTATGAAGAACCGAGGGAAATCTTTCTGTTCTTCTATTACCCCTCCGATGAGTACATTTCCTATCTCATGACGGTAGACGAGCTGGAATTTTACGATGAGATCGAATGCGACGATCTCTTTGACGGCAAAGATCCCCGGGAGCGAATTATGATATTCCAATTACCTTTGGACAAATACATCGCCGAGTTTAACGCTCTGGTAGAGAAATACAGGAACGAAGCATAACCCTTCTAATGCATAAAAAGAGGCAAGGCGTTCAGCCCCCTATGTGGGGATGGACGCCTTGCCTATTTTCTGTTAAGTTATTCCTCCAGCAGATACGCAAGGAGCAGAGCAGTGGTGCCGTTTATTGCATCCATGTGGGTACGCTCCATGCCGTGGGTGCCGTAGGTTCCCATGCCGAAGGTGGCGGCACGGAGATTGTTGCCGGCTTGAACGGCGGCTTTGGCATCGGTGCCGTAGCTGTTGTACACATCCACTGCGTAGTCAATGTCATTTGCTTCTGCCAGACGGATCAGGCGGTTGTTGAGGGCATAGTCATAGTGGATGGTGGCATCCTTGGCGCAGATGCTGACCTTCCGATCGGAGCCCTCCAAACCGGGACCGATGAGACCAATGTCCAGTGCGATGATCTCCGAAACCTCCGGGGGAACATAAGTGCCGCCGGTGCCGATCTCCTCACTGTAGGGGAAGGAGAAGAGGGTACGGAATCGTGGCTTCAAACCCTGCTCCTTCAGATACTTCAGGGCAGTGAGGACACAGGCAACGCAGGCCTTGTCATCAATATAACGGGACTTGATGTAGCCGCTGTCCGTGAATTGGCAGCGAGGCTGTACATCGATGACGTCACCGTTTCGGATGCCTAACTTTTTTACATCCTCCGCAGAGGAGATAGGCTCGTCCAGAAGGATCCGCATGTTTTCCTCTGTTCTGGCGGCACGGGCTTCTTCCTTGTGTACGTGGACAGAGTGTTCCCTGCACAGGAATAGGCCGGTGTAGCTTCTGCCGTCTCTGGTGTAGACCGTCACTGTCTCGCCGTCCAGAGTGTTGTAGTTGACACCGCCTAACTGGCGAACCATGAGCCAGCCCTTGCTGTCGATCCCACGGATCAGGAAGCCCAGGGTATCTAAATGGGCGGTGACCTGTACGGTCTTGCTGTTATCCTGTCCCTCCAAGGTGATATAGGGAGTGCGCTTGTTATCATAGCTCACCTCATAGCCCAGATCCTTTGCCAAGGCCGCAAAGAAGGGCTCCATCTGCACATAATAGCCCACGGGACTTGCCACATTCACCAGATCCCGGAAGCAGGTCTTGGTAAAGTCAGAATCAAAGAGATATTTCATGAAAAAGCTCCTTTCGTATCTAATCTACTCCGAATTATACCACAGGGAAAAAGGGGATGCAATAAGGAAACGTAGAAGAAAACGGAAAAACAGCCTTGACGTCCGTTCCTGTTTTGTGTATGATACAAATATAGAAAAGGAGGGAGAATATGCTCCATCAGATGAAATTGCAGGACAGACCCTTTTCTCAGATCCAAAAGGGGAAGAAAACCATAGAGCTTCGGCTGTATGACGAGAAGCGGCAGAAGGTCAAGGTAGGAGATCGGATCGAATTCACCAACCTACAGGAACCCGGGAAGAAGCTTCTGACTCAGGTGACGGCGCTCCACCTGTTTGACAGCTTTGCGGAAATGTTCCGTGTGCTTCCGAAGTCCCCAATGGGCTATGAGCCTGGGGAAAGTCCGAAGGCAGAGGATATGGAGGCCTACTATTCCAAGGAGGAGCAGGCCCTCTACGGGGTTGTGGGGATCGAGCTTACGCGCATTGACTTACATGATCCCGAATAGCTCCAGAATGACTTTCCCTGCTAAGAGGAGAAGGACGATGAGGATCACCGGGCGAACGATTTTGGAGCCGTTTTTTAGGGCAAGACCTGCGCCGATATACTGACCGGCAATGGAGAACAGGGCGGCTAACAGACCAACGGGAACGAGAACCTTTCCGGCGGCCAGAGAAGTGGCCAGAGCGCCGATGTTGGAGGAGAGGTTTACCAGCTTCACGTTGCCGGAGGCGGTGCGGACATCCAGCTTTGCCAAATAGCAGAACAGGAGCAGCAGGAAGGTTCCTGTGCCGGGGCCGTAGAAGCCATCATAGGCACCGATGATCAGCGCAGAGCTCCAGACGATCCCCCGTCTGCGCCATTCCTGCATAGGCTCCCGTTCCTCCGGCAGAGACTTCTTTTTCAGAAGGATCACCGCAATCACGGGAAGGACGAACAGTAGCAGGAGTTTGAGATATTTTTCCTCTACAATGAGCTGCAGCCGTGTCCCCAAATGGGCGCCGAACAATGCCAGCAGGATCGAAGGAATCCCCAGAAGCCAGTCCACACAGCCGTTTTTGATGTAGCGCACTGTGGAAGCTACCGTACCGATACAGGACGACAGCTTATTGGTTCCCAAAGCAAAATGCACCGGGAAGCCTGCCAGTAAATAGGTGGGGACGGAAATGATCCCGCCGCCACCACCAATGGCGTCCATAAAAGAGGCGCAAAACACCCCTACACAAACCATAGCCACGACCCAAATGGGATATCCGAATAATTCCATATTTTTCTCCTGCTCTCCTACAGATTTTACCTCTGCATCATAGCACAGAATGGGATATTTTGCAACAGAATATTATGCAAAGCTTACAAGGTGGAAGCATCCGACAAAGACGGGACAGCCGTCTTTGTCGGATGCTGATGCTTTTTTGGGGGGAAATCAGAAGGTGCCGACCTGCTCGGGGATGATGAGTTGGGCGCCGGTTTTGGCCACAACCTCTTCCACACTGCTTTCGGCATTGATCTCACGGAGTACCAGACCCTCGGGAGTGGACTCGATGACAGCCAGCTCGGAGATGATCCACTTGACACGCTTGTAAGCGGTCAGGGGCAGGGTGCAACGCTCCAGAATCTTGGGGCTGCCCTTCTTGTCGGTGTGGGTGGTGATAACGATGACATTCTCTGCACCGGAAACCAGATCCATAGCACCGCCCATGCCGGGTACCATCTTGCCGGGGATAATGTGGGAGGCCAGAGAGCCTTCGGAATCGACCTGCAGAGCGCCCAGGATGGTAGCATCCACATGGCCACCGCGAATGAGGCCGAAGGAGAAGGCGGTGTCAAAGTAGCAGGCACCGGGGATGACGGTAACATACTTGCCACCGGCATTGGAGATATCGGTGTTCTCCTTGCCTTCCTCAGCGGCGGCATGCATGCCCATGATGCCGTTTTCCGACTGGAGGATCACGTTGACATCCTCAGGCAGGAAGTTGGCAACCATCTCAGGCATACCGATACCCAGATTGACTACGTCGCCGTCTTTCAAAAAGCGGGCGGCACGCTTGGCAATAATTGTCTTTACATCAGCCATTGGTCTTGCCTCCATCCACAATATAGTCCACCAGCACGAAGGGAGTCATGATGTTTTCTGCAGGGATCTCGCCGACTTCTACCACCTGCTCGGCTTCTACGATGACCGTCTTGCAGGCCATAGCCATAACGGTGCAGAAGTTACGGGTAGTACCCTTGAAATAGACATTGCCCAGCTTGTCAACGACAGAGCCCTTGATGATGCAGACATCGCCCTTGAGGGCAGTTTCCAGCAGATAGTCCTTGCCGTCTACGTTAATGACCTGCTTGCCTTGTGCAACATCGGTGCCGACACCGGTGGGGGTGAGAATACCGCCCAGACCGTAGCCACCGGCACGGATGCGCTCAGCCAGAGTACCCTGGGGGATCAGCTTAACTTCCAGAGTGCCTTCACTCATCTGCTTGCCGGTTTCGGGGTTCAGACCGATGTGGGAAGCGTAAAGGGTCTTGATCTTGTGACGGGCAACCAGCTCGCTGACACCGCGGAAGCCGAACTTGTCCACGCCCTCGGGGAAGCCGGTGTCGTTAACGGCAATGGTCAGATCCTTCAGCTCGCTGTCGCACATAGCCTCAACGATGCTGTTGGGCGTGCCGTGGCCCAAAAATCCGCCGACCATAACGAAATCACCGTCGTGGATGAGAGCAGCAGCCTCTTGGGCAGTGATAAACTTGTTCTTCATAAAAGTCTCCTTATGTAAAGTTTAGAGAGATATGCTTATTTCACACCCCGACGGGCCATTTCGATGACAGCGAAGCTGGCAACATCGTCACCGTAGCTACCTGCGCCGAAGCCGGCATCGTAGCCCAGCTCCTTGGCAAGCTCGTGGGAAATACGGGGGCCGCCGCAGATCACAACGAAACGTTCACGGAGGCCTTCTGCCTCCAGAAGCTCGATGAGCTCCGTCAGGTTCTGGATGTGAATATCCTTCTGGGTAACGGTCTGGGATACCAACAGTACGTCGGCATTCAGCTCCACAGCCTTGCGGATGAATTCCTCGTTGGGAACTTGGCTGCCCAGATTGTAGGCTTCGATCATCTCATAGCGTTCTACGCCATAGTGACCGGCGAAGCCCTTGCGGTTCATAATGGCATCGATACCTACGGTATGGGCATCGGTACCGGTGGAAGCACCGACCATGACGACCTTACGGCCGATGTGCTTCTGGATATATTCGTTGGTTTCCTCCATAGTCATGACCTCGGATTCTACGGTCACGACATGGATATCCTCGTAGTTCACAGTATGGACGCAGGAGCCGTATACGACGAAGAAGGTGAACTCCTTGTCCAGTGCATGATGGTAGGCCACATTGGGCTCTTCCAGACCCATTTTCTTAGCAAGGAGACGGGCGGCCTCTTCCCCACGGGCATCGTCCTTCACGGGGAGGGTGAAGCTCAACTGCACCTTGCCGTCATTCATGGTATCGCCATAGGGCTTCAGACGGGTCAAGTCCAGAGTGGTGTCGAAATTATTCTTATGAGTGTTGTACAATCCGCTGCTCATTGTGCCGCCACCTTTCCTTTCATGGACTCGATAAAGGGGTTGAAGTATTCGCTGCTCTTCACAACGACACCGCTCAGACCCTTACCGCCGTCCTTGGGACGCTTGACATCGGCAAAGATGCCCTTTTCCAGAGTGTTGAACAGACCCAGCTCTTCGATCTCGCTGAGAAGCTCGGTGGCCTTGCTCAGAACCTCGTTGGCACGGCTCTGGATAATGCCGCCTTCCTTGAAGCTCAGCTCACTGCCAAGGTCAGCCATGGTACGGAAAATGTACTGGGCATTCTCGATGGACAGAGCGCGGTCGGACATGAAGGGAGTGTGGATGGCTTCGGTCATCATGCCCAGAAGCTGGAGCTTCTGACCGGTGAGGATGCAGACCATGTTGAACAGGGCATCCTGAATATGACCGCGGAAAATATTGCCGGTCATGAACTTTGTGGGAGGCATGTACTTGAGAGGGGCTTTGGGGAAGATCTCTCTTGCCATCTGAGCCTGTGCCAGCTCATAGAGGAAGGTGTTCTCCACATCGGGATCCATCTCAAAGGCATGACCCAAGCCCATCTGTTCTTCCCGCATGCCTGCACGGAGGGCGAAGGCCTCGTTGAGGAACTGGGAGGCCAGAACGGTATGGGCGCTGGTAATGGCATCGTCGGTGGTCAGGTAGTTGTCCTCACCGGTATTGATGATGACACCTGCATAGCCGTTGATGACACGGGAGAAATACTGGTCAATAATGGTGCGCTGCATATTGATGTCACGGAACAGGATGCCGTAGAGAGCATCGTTCAGCATAACATCCAGACGCTCCAAAGCACCCATTGCGGCGATCTCCGGCATACACAGACCGGAGCAGTAGTTGCACAGACGGATATAACGTCCCTGCTCCTTGCCCACCTCGTCCAGAGCGGCACGCATGAGGCGGAAATTCTCCTGTGTGGCATAGGTGCCGCCGAAGCCCTCGGTAGTTGCGCCGTAGGGAACGTAGTCCAGGAGGGACTGACCGGTGGTACGGATCACAGCGATGATATCCGCACCCTGCTTGGCACCGGCCTTGGCCTGAATGATATCCTCATAGATGTTGCCTGTAGCAACGATGATGTACAGATAGGGGCCTTCCTTATCACCGAATTCCTTGAGGAATTCGTTACGGGAGGAGACGTTCTTGGTGATGCGGCTGAGAGTGGCCTCCACAACGGGAGCGATGGCAGTGCGGACTTCCTCTGCACTGCGGGTGGGAAGCTGTGCCAGATTCAGCGCACCTGCGCTGACAGCCTCGGCGATCTCCTGGGGAGTCTTGCCGGTTTCTACCATGGCATTGCCGATGGCGTAGGCGGCACCGCCTGCCAGAATGCCGTTTTCCTGCAAATGGTCAACGAGGACATTGGGCAGGGGAGCTTCCAGCTCATTAATACCGTCGATCCCCAGCAGACGGCACACGGCACGCTCTACGGTAACGGTGGTATGGGCATCAATAAAGGTCTGCAGGTCGTCTGCCACCCGTGCGGCAGAGGCACGGGCCTTGGCGACCAGCTCTTGATTCAGATTCAGCTTGGATTCCATCTTATTCCTCCGTCTTGTGGCGGTCACGGCGCAGGAGGGTGGTGGGCTCCATATACTTCTGCTCCAGACCCTGTGCCAGTGCGGCTACGCCGGTCTTGGGCAGACGGGGCTGTGCCTTGCCGGTGCAGACCTCGCAGTGACAGGTGTTCTCATAGTGGTCGGGCTCGGTATAGGTGGTAATAACACCCTCAAAGTTGCGGAGGATCACCTTGCGAGGAGTCTGGGAAATGACATAGTTAGGCATAACGGGAGTCTTGCCGCCGCCACCGGGAGCGTCTACCACGAAGGTGGGGATGCACAGACCGGAGGTGTGACCGCGGAGAGCTTCCATGATCTCGATACCCTTGGAAACAGGGGTACGGAAATGGCTCAGGCCCAGAGAGGGATCACAGCAGTAGATGTAGTAGGGACGGACACGGATGCGAACCAGCGTGTTGACCAGCTTGAGCATCACATGGGTGCAGTCGTTCACACCTGCCAGCAGTACGCTCTGGTTACCCAGAGGCACACCGGCATTGGCCAGCATGGCGCAAGCCTCTGCGGCCTCTTCGGTGATCTCGTTGGGATGGTTGAAGTGGGTGTTGAGCCAAATGGGGTGATACTTCTTCAGCATCTCGCAGAGGGAGGGAGTGATTCTCTGGGGCATGACCACCGGCGCACGAGAGCCCAGACGGATGATCTCTACATGGGGGATCGCACGGACACGGCTGATGATGTACTCCAGGAAATCATCGGAGACCATCAGGCTGTCACCGCCGGAGAGGACTACGTCACGTACTTCGGGATGATTGGCGATGTATTCGATGCAGGTGTCGATCTGCTGCTTGGGTACATGGCAATCGTTCTGACCGGCGAAGCGGCGACGGGTGCAGTGACGGCAGTACATGGAGCACTGGTCGGTGATCAGGAACAGCACACGGTCGGGATAGCGGTGGGTCAGACCGGGGCAGGGAGAATCCGTATCCTCGTGGAGGGGATCGGCATCCTCATAAACAGCAAAGTTCAGCTCTGCGGCAGTGGGGATGGCCTGCTTACGGATGGGATCGAAGGGATCGTTCAGGTCGATCAGGGACAGATAATAGGGGGTAATGGCCATGCGGAGCTTACCGAGGGTGGTGGCAACGCCCTGTTCCTCTTCCTCGGTGAGATTGATGTAGCGCTTCAGCTCATCGAGGGTCTCGATGCGGTTTCTAAGCTGCCACTGCCAATCGTTCCACTGCTCTGCAGGGATATCCAGGAAAAGACCATTTTCGCGGCTTTTTCTCATGATATTCACTCCTATCTAATAAATTAATGATCCATTAAACGTATTTCTCGTCAAACAGCTTGCGGAGCTTCTCGGACTCACGGAGAACGTCCAGAGTGATCTGTGCGTGGTTCTTGGTGTAGCCGTTGCCGATGATCATTTCTACATCCTTGCCGATGCCTTCTGCGCCCAGAGCTGCCTTGGTGAAGCTGGTAGCCATAGAGAAGAAGTATACCTTGCCACCGTCACGGACGGGGAGGATAGCGGACATTTCGCAGGACTCGATGTTGACACAGCAAATAGACAGATCGTATTCTTCGCCGTTGTTGGCGGCCAGAGCGGCATCCATAACAGCAACGGGCTTGGTGCAGTCAGCGACTACAACATCGGTGTAGACACCCAGCTCCATGAGGCCGGCAACCTGCTTGGGATTACGGACAACACCGACGACCTTGCCCTTGGGGCCGACCTTCTTCATGGCCTCGAAGCCACAGAGAACGCCGGACTTGCCGTTGGCACCCAGAATGAGAACGCTGTCGCCTTCCTTGGGCAGCTTGCGAGCCTGTGCGGGAGCGCCGGCTACGTCAAGAGCGGCCAGAGCCAGAGGCTCGGACATATCCTCGGGCATCTTGGCATAGAGGGCGGACTCAAAGAGAACAGCCTGACCGACGATATCCACACGGTCGATCTCCTTGTGGATGGCAAGGATCTTCTCGATCTTCAGGGGGGTCATGGACAGGGAAACCAGGGAGACGATCTTGTCGCCGACCTTCAGGTCGAAATCGGGCTTTGCCAGCAGATCCTCGCCGATGTAAGCAACCTCTCCCTTGAACATGCCGCCGGAACCGGTGACAGGGTTCTGCTGCTTGCCACGCTCTGCTACGATACCCATGATCATTTCGCCGATCTTGGTCTCGTCTCCGCCGCAGGCTTCTTCGATCTGGGTGAAGGAAGCGGAGTCAATGTTCAGAGAAGTGACATTGCAGATGATCTCGTTGGAATAGCGCTTGGTCATGTCGTTGTCGATTTTCCATGCGGCCTGGGTCAGAACACCCTGGGGCTCGATGACTCTGTGGCTACCGTACTTGTTACCCTTCATGGACATAATAAAATCCTCCTAAAATAAATATTGTGTATATAGTGTGAATGGATTAGCGGGCAAGGCCCAGAATGCGACGGGCATCGTCGCAGGTGGCGATCTCACGGCCGTGCTGCTTTGCAATGCTGACGACCTTCTCCACCAGTTCGCCGTTGGAAGCTGCCTTGTGGCCTCGTGCCAGATAGATGTTATCCTCAAAGCCGACACGGACATGGCCGCCCATAATAATAGCGGCGGTGACCATGGGCCAGGTTGCCTTGCCGATGGCAGTAACGGTCCAGGTGGAGCCTTCGGGAATGTGGTTGACCATGAAAGCCAGAGTGTCTACTCTTGCGGCAACACAGCCCTGCAGACCCATGACGAAGTTAAACTGCATGGGAGCGCCGGGAACCTGACCCTTAGCGGCCAGCTCCAGAGCGGTATCAATGTGACCGACTTCGAAGCACTCAAACTCGGGCTTGATCTTGTTCTCGATCATACGCTGACCGAAGGCGCGGAGGGTGGGCAGATCGTTGACGAAAATATCATCACCGAAGTTGCAGGTACCGCAGTCCAGAGTGGCCATTTCGGGCATCAGCTCTGTGGGCTGTAGACGCTCCTCGGGGCTCATGCCCGTAGCACCGCCGGTGGAGGGGATCAGAATGGCACCGGGGCAGGCTTCCTGAATGGCGGGGAGGATCTCGGCAAAGCGATCCTTATCCTGGGTGGGAGTGCCATCGTCCCAGCGAACGTGAACATGGATGACGGAAGCGCCTGCATCATAGGCGGCCTTTGCTTCCCGAACCATTTCCTCCTTGGTGTAGGGAACGGCGGGATTATGCTCCTTGGTGACCTCTGCGCCGCAGATGGCGGCGGTAATAATCAGCTTTTCCATATTGCCTCCTTATTAGCGGGGAACGTTCTGCTTGTCCTTGGGAGTGACGCAGGTTCCGGTTGCGCGGCAGACCAGAATAGGCTCTTCCAGAATGTCAGCGGCAGAATCATTGATGTCGGGACGGGAACGGATGACCTTCCAAGCCTCGAACTTCATCTTACGGGAGCTGTTGCCGACCTTGGTGATCTCGCCAACGGCCTCGATGTAGTCACCGGCATAAACGGGAGCTAAGAATTCGATGTTGTCATAGGCGCAGAACAGACCCTCGTCTCCGTCCTGACGGATCAGAAGCTCTGTGGCAACATCTCCGAAAAGATGTACCATGTGGGCGCCGTCTACGAGGTTGCCGCCGTAATGAGCATCCTTGGCGCTCATACGCAGGCGAAGCATAGCTTTGATGGGTTCCATATGTATTTCCTCCTGTAAATAAATTTTTCAGCAAAAAAGCGCTACTACACCGTAAAGTTTCACCTACGGTGCAATAGCGCATCATGACGACATGACAATATCCGCCCACTCAGAGCGACTATCAAGAAAACAGGGGGAGGGCCACTGTTCCCTTTCGGCGGCGTACACATTCGCAGAAGACCTTCGGAGCCCTCTCCGTTGCCATTCCTCTGTTACCTTATATACCGCACCTCTATTGCCGAAGCTATACAATTTGCTAATCTTATTATATCGGTTTGCAGAAAATTTGTCAACACTTTTCAGTGCTAAATTCCGTAGTTATTTTCCACAAGAGACAGAATTTCTTCCTCCAATCCCAGCAGACGGCAGATCCGCAGGGCATCTTTGGGACAATCTCCGGCATCCCACACAGGGTACAGACCGTAATTCATGTACTGTTGCAGGAGCTTCAGACTTCCTGCTCCGTCTAAATTACGGAGTCGGGCGGATAATTCCTCCTCGGAGGCATTCCGCAGGCCGACCACCTGATAGTGGGCAGAGGCCTTCTGCGCCACCTTGTCATAGTGGGTGGAAAGAACTGCCATGACGGGCAGACCGTCCAGATATTCGGTCAAGCCCTGTACCAAAGCGGCACCCTCGTCGGGGTTGGTGCCTCTGGCAAATTCGTCTAAGAGCACCAGACAGAAGCCCTTGCGGATCGTATCCAGAGCCTCTTGGAGCCGCAGGATCTCACCGCCGAAGCTGGACAGACCCTTGTCCGTATCCTCCGCATCCTCTGCAAGGAACAGCAGAGCATCAAACAGGGGACACACGGCCTTCTGTGCAAAGGGGAACAGACCGCAATGGATCAGGTAGACATTGAGGGCAAGGGTTTTCAGAGCCACGCTTTTGCCGCCCATATTGGCTCCCGTGATCACTGTGGAGCCAATGGGAAGAGACAGGGAGATGGGGGTGAAATTCTCGATCTTGGGGTAACGCATTTGGGAAAAGTCCAGTTGTCCGTCCCTGATCTCGGGATAGACCCCTCCGAAACGGGCGGCCAGACGGGCTTTCTCCACTGTCAGATCCAGCTCACCGATCGCCTCCATATTCTGCAGGATATCTCCCAGATAGGGGCGTAACTTTTTGGACAGCTCACTGCGTAGGCGCTGTTCCTCCGACTCCTCCTGTGCGGCAACCAAACTGCGTCGGGCATACAGCTCATCGGAGGGGGCTCTGTGAAGCTCTGCCTCCAGAGACCGCTTTTCCTGTCGCAACAGGGTCAGCAAGGGGGAGCTGTCATCCTCTAAATAGAAGGAGGCCACCCGATGACCGTGGGGATCCAGCAGATCCAGTGCCGCCTCGGTATCTGCGAGGCGCAGCCCTTGTAATTGCCATTTTTCCTGCAACTCTTTCCAAAGGGGCAGGATCTCTGCGGTTTGGAGCAAGAAGCGCTTGAGCTCAAATAATTCGATCTCGTTCAGGTCATTCTCCCGACCCTTCCGAGCGGTAGGGCGGAGCATTTTCAGGCCGTGGAAAAGCTGCAGCATTCGCCGGAGACTGCCGTCCTCCGGCACAGACAGCATGCGCCTGACATTGTCCAGCTGTCGCAGGAGCTCTGTCTTGTTTTCTACGGGAGACAGCTCCCGGACACGCTCCGTGCCGTAGGGAGAGGAGGGCTGAAGCTGTCCTGTGATATATGTAAAGCCGATACGCTCCTTTTGTTCATAGCTGAGAGCCTTCATGTTGCCTCCCTCCTGACATCAAACACCGGCAGCGGGACTGCCTGTGACATTTTTTCATAAAACTTCTCCGGATCAAAGTGAAAGCCGTAGGCGGAGAAGGGATTGACCGTAACAGCTACGGGGTTGACACTTTCCAAAACCGAAACGCTCGCACCACGGCGGAGGAGCTTTTGGAAGGCATCTTCTTTCAGAAGGATCTTACTGCTGTCCCGTACGGTCAGAGTAATATTCTTTAGGGACAGGGCCAAAAACGGACGGAGAGCAAACTCCGACAGGGCGCCGCCGAAGAACAAGCCTTCTGCCTCACCGGTCTTCAGGGCTTCCTCTGCACTCATGGGTAGGAATTCTCCCTTTGCATAGGGGAGGACTCCCTTGAGCTCTTCGGTCACTTGGGGCAAGGGGACTTCCGGCAAGGTGAGCAGACGGCATTGGTAGGCAGTGTCTGCGACGACCACATCCATATTCTTGTGATAGGAAGCTCCGGAGCATAGGATCGTTGCTTCGGAAACCTGACGGCTACACAGGCTCTTCCGACTCAGCGCTCCGTCAAACAGCACCTGCTGTGCGCCGAAGGAAAAAAACTGCTCCCGCAGGCGGCTGAGCTGGGTGGTGATGGATGGCCCTGCCAGATCTACAGAGCCGTCACTTCTTCCTCGGAAGATCACGACCTCTCCCAGGGGAGTGAACACACCGGTGGTATCTAAGATCTCCCGACTGATATCACTGTGCTTCAGCAGATCTGCGGCTGTGGCCAGAAGGGTTCCGGCAGGGACATAGATCCCGGGCTTTTCCGTGCCGGTCACCAGATCCTGCGATTCCCCGTCCCGACCGATGGAGCTTAGAGCAAGACGTTTGTGGGCAGACTCCCGAATGATGCGGTTGAGCACCGAGGTCTTTCCTGCATTTTTGCACATTCCGATCAGGGAAACAGAGCCATAAGGCTCCAACAGCTCTCCCAATGTGGGCATCCTCCCACCTCCTTGAAAAAAAGTGGGGGTGCGGAACCCCCACTCTTCCATGATATTACAAACGCATTCCGCCGTTGACGGAGAGAATGTGACCGGTCACATAGGAGGCATCGTCGCTGGCCAGGAACAAGGCGGCCTTTGCGATCTCCTCCGGCTGACCCAGACGGCCCAGCATGGTCTGAGAAGCGAACTTCTTCAGAAGCTCCTCGGGAACGGTCTTCATCATATCTGTCATAACGTAGCCCGGAGCGATGGCGTTGACACGGACGGGAATTCCCTTACGGGCGAATTCCTTTGCCCAGGACTTGGTCAGACCCATGACACCTGCCTTGGTAGCGGCATAGTTGGCCTGTCCGATATTGCCGTATTCACCGACTACGGAAGAGATGCTGATGATACTGCCGCCACCCTGTTCTTCCATAAGGGGGCCCACATAGCGGGTCAGATTAAAGACACCCTTCAGGTTAATGTCAATGACCAGATCCCACTGCTCATCGGTCATTTTCCTCGTCATGGCATCACGGGTGATACCGGCATTGTTGACCAGGATGTCAATATGACCGTATTTCTCCTTGGCATATTGGGTGAGAGTGCGGCAGGCTTCCCCATCGGTGACATTGAGGGGGTAGTATTCCACATTCTCTGCCTCATAGCTCAGGGGAGCCATGTCAGCGGCAATGACCTTTGCCCCTTCCTTGGCGAAAAGCTTGGCCATTTCCCCACCGATGCCTCTTGCGGCACCGGTGATGATGGCGACTTTATCCTGTAAACGCACGGCTTACTCCTTGATGTTCCGCAGAACCACGGCAGTACCCATACCGCCGCCGATGCACAGGGAAGCAAGACCGAACTCCTTGCCGCTGTGCTTCAGCTCATGAGCGAGGGTGACAATGATGCGGTTGCCGCTGGCACCTACGGGGTGACCCAGAGCAATAGCGCCGCCATTGACGTTGCAGCGAGCCTTGATCTCATCTTCGGTCAGGTCGTGCTGCTCGGCCAGGAGCTTCACAACACCCAGAGACTGGGCGGCAAAGGCCTCGTTCAGCTCCAGAACCTCCATCTGACTCAGGTTCATCTTGGCATCCTTCAGAGCGTTGCCCACTGCGGGAACGGGGCCCAGACCCATAACGTCGGGCTCTACACCGCCCTGACCCCAGCCGACCAGCTCGGCCATGGGCTTCAGACCGTACTCGGCAACGGCTTCTTCACTTGCCAGAACCACGAAGCTTGCGCCGTCGTTGATGCCGGAAGCGTTACCTGCGGTTACGGTGCCGTCCTTCTTAAAGGCGGGACGGAGGGTAGCCAGCTTCTCCAAAGTGGTGGTACGGTTGATGTATTCATCGGCGGCAAAGAGGAATTCCTTGCGACCGACCTTAACGGTGACGGGAACGATCTCTTCCTCAAACTTGCCTGCATCCTGTGCGGCACGGGCCTTCTCCTGAGAAGCGATGGCAAAAGTATCCTGCATCTCACGGGTAATGCCGTAACGCTCTGCTACGTTCTCGGCGGTAATGCCCATGTGCATATTGCCGAAGGCATCGGTGAGGGAGTCGATGAGCATGTGGTCAACCAGCTTCATTTCGCCCATCTTGTTGCCGGAGCGAACCTTGCCCGGTACCAGATAGGGAGCGGCACTCATGATCTCCACACCGCCGGCGGCGATCAGCTTTGCCTTGCCTGCGGCGATGGTGTTGGCGGCATTCATAACAGCCTTCATACCGCTGCCGCAGACCATGTTGAGAGAATAGGCGGGGATTTCAACGGGAACGCCTGCACCGATGGCGACCTGACGGGCAGGACCCTGCTTCAGACCTGCGGGGAGAACGTTACCGACGATGACTTCGTCCAGCCATGCGGGGTTGATGTTGCCTGCTTCCAGAGTTGCCTTCAGGATCTGTGCGCCCAGCCAGGTTGCTTCTACATCCTTCAGGCTGCCCAGCATACTGCCGATGGCGCTTCTTTTTGCACTGACGAGATAAATCTTGCTCATGGATATTCCTCCAATATCATGAATTTAAGCTTCTTCCAAAAGCTTGTTGAGTTCCTTCATAACCGCTGCCGCATCTGCAACGATGCCCAGATTGGCGATCTTGAAAATGGGAGCGTTCTTATCGGTATTGATGGCGACGATGTACTCGGACTCCTCCATACCGGCCAGATGCTGGATAGCACCGCTGATGCCGAAGGCAAGGTAGGCCTGGGGACGGACGGTCTTACCGGTCTGACCGACCTGACGGGGCTGTTCCATAATGCCTGCATCGACCAGAGCACGGGAAGAGGATACAGTACCCTTCATCTTCTTGGCCAGCTCGAAGGCGGGCTCGGTGTTCTTGACACCGCGGCCGCAGGAAACCAACAGCTTGGCTTCCTCGATATTCTCTACGCTCTGGCTTTCCTTGGTTTCTTCCACAACACGGACACAGAGCTTCTCTGTCTGCCATGCTACGGTGACGGGAACGATCTCACCCTGACGGCTGTCGTCACGGACGGGCTTGGGCATAACGCCGGGGCGAACCGTGGACATCTGGGGACGGCTGTTGGGGCAGATGATGGTGGCAAAGAGGTTGCCGCCAAAGGCGGGACGGGTCATGAACAGGCTACCCTGCTCGTCAATTTCCAGCTTGGTGCAGTCAGCGGTCAGGCCGGTGCGGAGACGGGCAGAAATACGGGGGGCCAGATCACGGCCGATAGAGGTAGCGCCGAAGAGCAGGGAAGCGGGGTTCTCTTCTCTGACCATCTGGCAAATAGCCTGGGCATAGGCTTCGGTGGTGTAGTGGGCCAGCTTTTCATCATCTACTACATAGACGGTGTCTGCACCGCAAGCGATCAGCTCCTGTGCAAGGGGGCTAACACCGCTACCCAGCAGGAGAGCACCTACAGTACCCTCGGACTGTGCGGCAAGGCTACGGGCGGCGCCCATAAGCTCTAAGGCAACAGGCTGCAGGACATTGTCCCGCTGTTCACAAAATACCCAAATACGATTCATGTTCTGCACCTCCTTACAGCAAATGGCGCTTCTGCAAAGCGGCCACAATGGTCTTGGCGGCCTCTGCCGGATCCAGTTCCAGGGTCTCGATGGTCTTGTCGAACTGCTTGGTAGCAGTGCTCTTTACCTTGGTGGGAGAGCCGTTCAGACCGATACGGGCAGGATCCAGGGTCAGATCCGCAAAGGTGATCTTGCCGATTTCCTTCTCGTCCTGTGCCACGATATCCCATACGTTCATGTAACGGGGCTTTTCCATAGTAGCAAGAACGGTGACCAGACAGGGCATGTCTGCCTCAAGGATCTGATAGCGATCCTCAAACTGCCGCTTGACACGGATGCAGTTTCCTTCGCAGGAAAGGTCAGCGGCATAGGTGATCTGGGGGATGCCCAGATGCTCGGCGATCTGGGGACCGACCTGAGCGGTATCACCGTCAATGGCCTGACGTCCGCAGAGAACCAGATCTGCACCCAGCTTCTCAATGGCACCGGCAATGATGGTGGAGGTTGCCAGAGTATCGGAACCGCCGAAAGCACGGTCAGTGATCAGGAAAGCCTCGTCGGCACCCATAGCCAGAGCCTCACGGAGAGCCTTCTCTGCCTGGGGCGGGCCCATGGAAATGACGGTAACGGTAGCGCCGTTTGTTTCCTTCAGACGGAGAGCTGCTTCGATAGCGGTCTTGTCATCGGGGTTAATGATGCTGGGAACACCGTCTCTCTTCAGAGTATTGGTGACGGGATCGATTTTAATTTCCGTAGTATTCGGAACCTGTTTGATACATACAATAATCTTCATGCTTTGCCTCACTTCTTCAGCAGAGCGCCGGAAATAACCATGCGCTGAACTTCGCTGGTGCCTTCATAGATTTCTGTGATTTTTGCATCTCGCATCATACGCTCTACGGGATACTCACGGGTGTAGCCGTAGCCACCGTGGAGCTGAACAGCCTTGGTGGTGACTTCCATAGCAGTTTCGGAAGCGAAAAGCTTGGCCTGAGCCGCATTGACGGACAGGGTGGGCAGCTTGTTCTGCTTTGCATCGGCTGCGATGTAAACGAGGGCTCTGGCGGCGGCAGTCTTGGTTGCCATGTCGGCCAGCTGGAACTGGGTGTTCTGGAAGGCGGACAGGGGACGGCCGAACTGCTTACGGCTCTTTACATAGGCAACAGTGGTATCCAGAGCGCCCTCGGCAATGCCCAGAGCCTGTGCGGCGATGCCGATACGGCCGCCGTCCAGAGTCTTCATGGCGATCTTGAAGCCCTCACCGCGCTTGCCCAGAAGGTTCTCCTTGGGAACACGGACGTTCTCAAAAATCAGCTCGCAGGTAGCAGAGCCGCGGATGCCCATCTTCTTCTCGTGCTTGCCGAAGGTGAAGCCCTCCCAGCCCTTTTCCACGATAAAGGCAGACATTTCCGGTCCCTTGGGGCCCTTGCCTGTGACGGCGATGACCACATAGGTAGCAGCTTCGCCACCGTTGGTGATGAAGATCTTACTGCCGTTGAGGAGGTAGCAATCCTCCAGCTCCACAGCAGTGGTCTGCTGGTTGCCTGCATCGGTACCGGCATTGGGCTCGGTCAGACCGAAGCCGCCCAGCTTGCGACCGGTGGCCAGATCGGGCAGATACTTCTGCTTCTGCTCCTCCGTGCCGAATTCCAGAATGGGGGCGGCACACAGGGAGGTGTGGGCGGACAGTACGACACCGGTGGTACCGCAGTGCTTGGAGATCTCTTCTACAGCGAAGATATATTCCCGATAGCCTGCGCCCGCACCGCCGTACTGACGGGGGATAATGATGCCAAAGAGACCTAACTTGGCCATCTTGGCTACGGTTTCGGCGGGGAAGCGTTCTTCCTCGTCGATTTCCTGTGCAAGGGGCTTGACTTCGTTTTCTGCGAAGTCCTTGAGCATCTGCTCAAATAAAATGGTTTTGTAATCAGTCATAGCACATCTCTCATCTGTCAAATTTTACGGTAGCCATCCCGGAGATGACCACCTTTCCGTCTTGGTTACTGCAAGTAGTACGGAGCTTTACGATCTTCTTATCTTCCCGAAGCTCCGCAACCTCTACTTCGGCGGTTACATCATCATTCAGGAATACAGGAGCGACAAAGCGCATTTCCTGCCCCAAATAAATGGTACCCGGACCGGGAAGATGATTGGCCAACACAGCGGAAATCAAACCGGCGGTCAGCATACCATGAACGATACGGCGACCAAAGACAGTGCCCTTGGCATAGCCCTCGCTCATGTGCAAGGGATTTACATCCATGGTGATCCCTGCAAAGGAATTTACATCAGCGGATGTAAAGGTTTTTTGTACAGAAGCCTTCTGGCCGATGTACAGATCTTTGAATGTCAAGTTACACACCTTTCTGCCTGTTCGGCGGGCAGGGGGATGTCGGTCCGCCTCCGAAACAGCGTGAAATAGCCGCAGAGCCTCCCCTAAAACCGTTGCCCCGCACTGTGAAAATATTGCACAGAGTTTCTTCTGTTAGTGTAGCATAATTTGGTCTGTTTGTCAATGAAGGAAACGAATAGATTATGTCTTGTTTTCCCACACAGAAGACCCCTGTTTCCTATGGGGTATGGGAAACAGGGGTGATATAGGGTTGCCATATAAGCTTCGGCGCTTTGGGGGCAGAATGACGATCGGCGGTATTTCTTTCAATGACGAGAGCGGGGGATTCCTCTGTGGGCCTGTGGCGGTCGTCGGGGAGTCGGAGGATTTCGGCGCTTATTTTCTCAATTTCTGACAGTATTGAGTACAGAGCTTGTCCGTACATTCCCGACATTGCAGGGATAAATTCGTCATTTCCCAAAAGCGCTCGGGATAAATGAGGACGCACAATTCCCAGATGAGCCATGCCAGAAGAGACAGGGTCACAAGAGAAATTGCAAAAAAGCCTCCTGCGAAGAGCAGGGGAGAGAACATCATGAAATGATCCCAGTTAAAGATCCGACAGGTGGTACAGCACTTGTTCTTCATGATCAAACGGAAGGGACACCAGATCAGCACGCAGATCAAGTCACATACGTAGAAGCACACGGAGATCATGAATAGCCACCGCTTATTGATGAGGCCTGTGTAGTACAGAGCACCGATCACTGCGATCAGCAGGAGCCACAGCAGCATGACCCGATAGGCCGCGGCGGTGGTCGTGCGGACATAGTTCTTCAGGGCTTGACAGTTGATCTTTTCCCGAATGGGACGGAAGCGCATGGCAAACAGCTTCTGGGAGCCCAGAGCCACCTTGTTCTTCACGGGAATGATCTGCAAAACCATGTCTGCGACCCAGATGATCCACAATAGATGAAATACGGAAAATTCCTTAAAAAACCGATTTCCCTCCAATATTTCAAATGTCTGCGGCGACACGGCCCACAGGATCAAGCAGGCAATAAATATGCCGATCCGACTGAACAAACGGACAAAATACCGTTTTCTGATTTCTGATATCACGCGCAATTGGCTACCCCCTTTTTCTGTCAAAAGAACACCGCAACCATGAAGTCAAGATGCCGTCGGGCGCTCCTTTCATAGCTCAATATATACACTGAGTATAGCAAATTCTTTCGGAAAAGTCAACAAAGCCCCACAGACTTTGACCTTGACAATGGAAATATATACCGATATAATACAAGCGGTTTCCTACGATAAAGTGCGGCTGCTTTCGCAACCTAAGTCCCGCCGAAGGCTCCGCAGTATGAGGCAAGGGGATACCAATGCTCGGGAACGGAAGAAGGGAAAAGGAATGGACCGAAACAAGAAATATAGACTCGTGATTGCGACATGCATCAGTCTCTCCCTGCTGATCGCCTGTGGGATCATAATATTGTTTTTTACCCTGACGGGCATGGATGCAGTCAGCGGAAGGCTACCGACGGGGGAGAAGCAAACGAAAACCGTCTGGTACGCTCTGGGAGATTCGATCACAGCCGGCTGGACAAGCAGAGCCGATCCCACTGAGGAAAAGGGCTACAAGCAGTATCTCAATTGGGATCAATCCCAGCGCTGGGTCAATATTGTGGCGGAGAAAAAGGGCTATGCGCTGAAGAACTACGGCATCGGCGGCACAGGTTATCTGAAGGGAAAGCGATTTGCCATGAATGCCCGTCAGCTTGCAGATACACTGGATTTTGCGCAATGCGATTTTGTGACACTGGCCTACGGTGTCAACGACTGGAAATACGCGGTAAAGATTGGCGGCGTACAGGATATCCCCCAAACTGTGTTGGCAGGCTATGACGGACACAGCATGTTGGAGCTTGAGGAAAACGCCCCGGAGCGCTTCGTCCTTTACCAAAACGGCAAGGAGCTGGAAGAGGGGACAGATTATACCGTTGACGGAAGGCACATTTCTCTCAGCGTAACCGTACGGAAGAGAGATGTCTTTGACCTATACAACGCAGAGGAATCTATGGTCTCAAACATGAGCTATGTGATCAAGAAAATCCTGCGAGACAATCCTCTGTGCAAAATTTTTGTCATAAGCCCCATTAACTGCAAATCCGTGGGAAGCTACCCCACAAACTGGGGTCTAAACTATGCCGGCGAAGCCACCAACGGCCTCGGTCTGGAGGATATTTTCCAAATGCAAAGAGCGGTCTGTGACTACTACGGTATCGAACTCATCGACATGACCCACAGCTCCATCGTAAATCGGGAAAACATCCGCACCCTCCTCCCCGACAACGTCCACCCCACAGTAGAAGGCCACAAAGCTCTGGCAATGGAACTCGCCGACAAAATCCATTTCGACTAAACCCACCCACACAGCCGCGGGCCACAAAGCTTTAGCACCGGAACTCGCCAACAAACTCCGCAGTACCACCCTGTTTGTTTTGCTTTTAATTTCGTTGATGTATCATTATTTGCTTGCCATTTTCCCATTCTGCGGTTATACTTAATACACAATGTGTACTAAGAAATTACCCGGGAGGCTAACAATGAAAATAGAAGAATTGAAGCAAAAAATGGATGAATCCCACTACATTTACGATGACACGCTGGCAACGGTACTGTTTGTTGCTCTGCAGTTAGGGCGTCCGCTGCTGATCGAAGGTGCGGCAGGCGTTGGCAAAACAGAAATCGCCAAGGTCATGGCTACTGCACTGGATCGGGACCTGGTTCGCCTGCAGTGCTATGAGGGGCTGGACGAAAGCAAAGCCCTCTACGAGTGGAACTATCAAAAGCAGCTGCTGTCCATTCAGGTCAATATGGGTTCCAGGGATAGCGAGGAACTGACCCGAAGCCTTTTCAGTGATGAATATCTGCTGGAACGGCCCTTGTTACAGTCCATTCGGTCAGAGAAGCCGGTAGTTCTGCTCATCGACGAGATTGACAAGGCCGATGAGGAATTTGAAGCATTTCTTTTGGAACTGCTCAGCGAAATGCAGGTAACCATTCCCGAGGTAGGGACCATCCGGGCAAAATCCGTGCCCTTTGTTGTATTGACATCCAATCGGGCAAGACCTTTGAGCGAAGCCCTGCGCCGGCGGTGTGCTTACCTTTATATTCAATATCCGGATATGGAAAAGGAACTGGCTATTTTGAAGGCAAAGCTACCCCATGTGGATGATCAGCTCTGCGCGCAGGTGGCGCTGACGGTACAAAAGCTTCGCTCCAATGAGGCTATTCTGAAAAAGCCATCTATTGCTGAAACATTGGATTGGGCGGCGGCACTGGATGCCCTTGGTGTCCGGGAGCTGACACCGGATGCATTGCGGCAAACGGCAGGCTTTATCTTGAAGAACAGCGAAGATATGGAAATTTTGGCAGAAACACAAAGCAAGGACTGCGGCTGTGGCGGTCATTGCGGAGGACATCACCATGGCTGAGCCGGTAGTATATCTGGAAAAGCTGTCCGCTTTTTCCGGAATGCTGCGAATAGGGGGGCTGTCAGTTAGTCCGAAGGAAACGGCGGATGCCTGCCAAATTTTGATCAGTCTGGGAATGGATGACCGTGAGCAGGTAAAAACTGCTTTGCGGACCGTTTACGCAAAATCTCGGGAAGAGCAGTTGACCTTTGACCAAGTATTTGACGGCTTCTTCATTTCAGAAGAAAAGATGAGAAAGCAAGCCGAGGAAAAAGCCCTGCAAGAGCAGCAGATGCGTGAGAATATAGAGGCACTGCAAAAAATGGGTCAGGCAGAGAATTTGACAGAGGAGCAACAATATGCCTATGCCTCTTTGCCGGCAGAGGAACGGGATAGACTGGAGAAGTTGGCACAGAAGTATCAAGGAAATTCCAGAAACCCGGACCTTTATGCCGGCTTTATCCACTCCGTCTTCGCTAAAGCCCTTCTGGAACAGCAGATCCGCATGGAGGATGCGGCCATAGGCTGTCAGGCAACGGACCCGGAGCTGGGACTACTGTACCGGGATATCTCCAATTTCTCTGATACGGAGATCCCCAAAGCCATCTCTATTATCCAAACGATCTCCCGCCAAATCAATGGAGAATTGACAGCCAAACGAAACCGTAAGGGACACAGCGGCAAACTGGAATTTCGCCGTACGATCCGAAAGGGATTGGAAACCGGCGGTAGCTTTTATCGGCTGCACTACAAAAAGAAGCGTGGCCGCAGAAAGCATTTGGTGCTCCTCTGCGATGTGTCCGGCTCTATGGTGCAATTTTCAGAATTTGCGCTCCGCTTTATTCAAAACTTAAATCAGGTTTCCGACAACTCTAAGGTTTTCCTATTCTCGGAGGAGCTGTTCGAGGCAGACCCTTTCAGCCTGCAGAACATGGACCTATTTCGCAATTATGTGCGAGATTGCGGCATCTACGGCAAGGGAACCGATCTGGGAACAGCCCTGGAAGAGATATGTGCTCGGAAACCCGCTGTGTTAAATCAGTCAACGACTCTGCTCATTCTCTCGGACACAAAAACCATCGACCAGCCTCGTGCTATAGAAGCTTTGCTGAAAGCCAAATGCCAAGCCGGCCGTCTGATTCTTCTGAATCCTATCCCACAGAGTCGATGGAAGCATATCCGTAGTATCCAAACATTTTCCGCCCTGTGCCCAATGGTCTGCTGTAGCACCCTCCAAGAACTGGCAGCCGCCTGCCGCCGATTGACATGCTGATTTTATATTATGACGCATAAATAATGTGTAATGAACAACGCAAATGTCCTTGAAAGCCAAGGCTTTCAGGACTGTTATGCGTTGTTCAAGTGCAAGGATTTTTGCGGTTTTGCCGCAAAAATCTTGCACCTTTCCACCGAGTATAAAGATACTCGGTGGAAAAAACACAGTG
>JAFOZC010000138.1 GCA_017391305.1 Oscillospiraceae bacterium
ATTGCCGATTATTGTAACCGTCAAAAAGAATTCCATAATTACACGGAATTTCTCAATGTTTGGCTTCGTTGCCAACGTACTGAGGAAGAAACAAAACAACAAAAGGCGATACTCGGTTGGAAAACCGGGTATCGTCTTTTTGTCGCACTCCTGTACGGTAGCTACCCTATGTCGGTAAGGTTCTCATACGGTCTTACGGAGGGGCGGCCGAAGGGAGGCTGTATTGATTAGGCTTCGCCGTTGCGCTTTTTCATGACTTGGCGCATACGCAGGCCGTGGTCGAGTTCTTGCTTGCGGATGCGGAGGCTCTTGGGGGTGACCTCTAAGAGCTCGTCATCTGCCAAAAATTCCAAGCACTGCTCCAGAGAGAAGATCCTGGGAGTGGTCAGGCGCAGAGCCTCGTCAGAGCCGGAGGCACGCATATTGGTCAGCTGCTTCTTCTTGCAGACGTTGACGGTCATATCCTCATTCCGGGAGCAGATGCCAACCACCATACCGGCATAAACATCGGTACCGGCTCCGATGAAGAGCTGTCCACGCTCCTGTGCATTGAACAGGCCGTAGGTCACAGCCTCGCCGGTTTCAAAGGCAATGAGAGAACCGCTCTTACGGCGCTCGATGTCGCCCTTCATGGGAGCGTAGGTCTCCAGAACGGAGGACATGATACCCTCACCACGGGTGTCGGTGAGGAACTCGTTGCGGTAGCCGAAGAGTCCACGGGAGGGAACCAGGAATTCCAGACGGTAGCGGCTGCCCATGGGAGTCATGGACAGAAGGTCACCCTTGCGCTTGCCCATTTTCTCGATCACGCTACCCATAGTGGCTTCCGGCACGTCGGCGATCATACGCTCGATGGGCTCGCAAACCTTGCCGTCAATGACCTTGGTGAGAACTCTGGGAGTGCCGACCTGGAACTCGTAGCCCTCACGGCGCATGGTCTCGATGAGAATAGAAATGTGCATCTCGCCTCTGCCCGCTACATTGAAGGCATCGGTACCCTGCTCGGTGACATGGAGGGAGACGTCCTTCAGAAGCTCCTTCTGCAAACGGTCACGGAGGTTACGGGAGGTGACATACTTGCCCTCTCTGCCTGCGAAGGGGGAGTCGTTGACGGAGAAGGTCATTTCGATCGTAGGATCGGAGATCTTCACAAAGGGAAGGGCCTCCGGGGTCTCGGTCGCACAGATGGTCTTGCCGATGGTGATGTCTGCCATGCCGGAGAAGGCCACGATCTGACCTGCGGAAGCCTCGGTCACAGGCTTCTTGCCCAGACCGTCGAACTCATAGAGGGCAACGACCTTACCCTTGGTCTGCTCCTCGGGATGGTGGTAGTCGCAGATCAGAACCTCCTGGTTCTGGCGGATCACACCCCGCTCGATACGGCCGATGCCGATACGGCCCACATATTCATTATAATCAATGGAGGACACCAGCATCTGCAGGGGGGCTTCCTTCTCCCCTTCGGGAGCAGGGATATAGTTGACAATAGTCTGGAACAGGGGATCCAGATTGACGCCGGTCTCATTGGGCGCATAGGAGGCAATACCCTGACGGGCAGAGCAGAAGAGGGTGGGAGAAGCAAACTGCTCGTCCGTTGCATTCAGATCCAGCAGAAGCTCCAGAACCTCGTCCATGACCTCCTCGATACGGGCATCCAGACGGTCGATCTTGTTGACCACAACGATGACCTTGTGACCCAGCTCCAGAGCCTTGCCCAGAACGAAACGGGTCTGGGGCATGGGGCCCTCGGCGGCGTCAACCAGGAGGATAACGCCGTTGACCATCTTGAGGATGCGCTCTACCTCGCCGCCAAAGTCGGCGTGACCCGGGGTGTCAACGATGTTGATCTTGGTACCCTTATAATTCACTGCAGTGTTCTTTGCCAGAATGGTGATGCCTCTTTCCCGTTCCAGATCGCCGGAGTCCATGACCCGGTCTACCACTGCCTGATTCTCACGGTAAATACCGCCCTGCTTCAGCATCTCGTCAACCAGAGTGGTCTTGCCGTGGTCAACGTGGGCGATGATGGCAATATTACGAATATTCTTCTGTTCTGCCATAGTATTTCATCCTTCCGTACATAAAGTCGATAATCTTCCAAATACATAATATAACACAGCTTTCCCCTTTTCGCAAGAGGAAAGCTGTAAAAAATGAAGATTTTCCGCATTTTTTCAGGAAGGAAGCAGGAACGAAAAACCCGGCAAATTCCGTAGTATTCCAAAAGCCACCATAAGGATCAGGGAAAACCACACAAGTCCCCTGTTCAGGGGGCTTCCCTCTTCCAGAGCCTTGGGATTCGCCCAAAATTCCACAAAGGCCACTGCCAGCCACAGGGGCAATAGGATCGCTACCCCAAGGTTATGAGACACGGCCTCCCTCACAGACCCCCGAAGCAGAGCCAGGAAGAAGCGGGACACCCCACAGCCGGGACAGCTCAGCCCCGTCAGCAGGTGTAGGGGGCAGGGGATCCCGATGCCCGTCAAGGTAGTAAATAGGGCATACAGACCGCCGAAGAGTCCGAAGCCCAGAGCAAGGCGCACCCATTGTCTATGCTCTTTGTAAAAAATGCTTGCCCGTTGTTTCATGACTCCCCTCCGAAAAAGAATGGAGGCTGTGACAGGCACAGCCTCCGAATTTACCGTAGATATTTAGCGGGCCATCTTGTTCAGCTCGTCCTGAAGCAGAGCCATGGAAACGATGCTCAGACCAAAGATGGACAGGACCAGGTACAGAATGCCGGTGTTGCCGTTGGGCAGGCCTCTGGCAGCCTTGATGCGATCAATGGCATCGCCCTGCTTATACATCCAGTAGATCATGTAGATACCGCAGGTCACAATGGCCAGCAGGATCACTACACCGCCGGAGGGGCCATTGGTATCTCCGGTCACACGGCGCATATCCTCATTGAGGTTGTAGAGCCAAACATAGAGATAAATGCCGCAGGTCACGATACTCAGAAGGATGCAGGTGACAATAGATCTGACAGGGATACCTGCCGCAGGTGCGCCGCCGGGAACAGGGGTCTGGGGGTTAAATTCGTTCATAGGGACACGTCCTTTCTGTTAAGATACTTCTATCTTACAATATTCGACGGGCTTTGTCAATATTCTTTTCGCTTTCTTCCGCAAAAGTTTTTGGCATTAGCAGAAAGCCGCCCATAAAGGATACATCGCTGACCATGAAGTCGGAAAGCTGTTTGTAGTCATAATGGTAGCCCCGATTGGAATAGCGGTTATAGACTCTCCAGATGCCGCCCTCCATCCGTTCCACTGCCATGCCGTGACCGCCGCCGAAGGGATCGGCAAAATCCCTGACAGACGGAAGTCCCTGTTCAAGGGTGAAATCACAGTAAGGAATTGTCCGATTCCAGCGGATCATCACCGCAATATCTCCCGGCTTCATTTCCTCCTCCATCTGACTTGCGGAAAGAAGCTCCCGATAGGGAACATCCAGAAGCTCCAAGGCAGAGCGAAGCTCTCTCAGGCGAACCCCCAGAAGTCTCCCCTTCCAGGGTCTGTGAAAGATCCCGTGGATCTGCTCCAAGGGAACCGGCCGTCCCATCCGCAGGAGGGCATTATAAACCGATAAAACCACACAGCCGTTATGCCCCATAGTCAGCCAGCCGAAGCGTTTGCCTGAATATTCACAAACCGCCTGCCCGTTCACAGGGCGCAGTTTTTTCTCTTCCATCGGATCTCCTCCTACCCTATTCTATGATGGCATCATACCATGTGCCACTGTTTTCTGTCAAGTTTTCATAGCATTTTTCATATCTGCCCTTGCTTTTTTCTTCCATAAATTATATAATAGAGACAATATGCTATTATGGAGGAGTGTACGCCTATGAACGGTAAAAAAGCCTTGTTTGCCGTGGTCCTTTGTTTGATCATGGTTTTGGGATTGCTGCTGTATTCCCACAGCTCTCTGCCCTCTTTGATGGAAGGAAAGCTCCACGGAGAGTGGACGACCACAGTTTCTGCCGCACGGTATGTGGAGGATGTCCTGAGAAGCAATATGGGTGCGGAGATCTCCCTGACCGATGATGTGGAAATGACCTATGTGTTCCAATTCAAGGCCGACGGAACCCTGATCCTGTATCTGGACGAGGCCTCCGGGAAGGCTATGGTCAAGCTTCTGAAGGATGCCATGAAGCAGGTCCTGCCGGAGCTTCTGTACGGTCAATTTCTGGAGCTTCAGGGCATGGATAAGGCTGCCGCCGATGCCATGCTGGCGGAAGAGGGCAGCAATATGGAGGAGCTGGTAGAGCTCACTTTAGCAGATACGGACTTTGACTACATCCTACAGCGGGAGACCTCTCAGACCCTGATGTATTATGAGCTTAGGGACGGAAAGCTGTACTATGCCGCTTCCCCGGACACCCTGAACGAAGGTCTCTACGACCTGTGCGTGGAGCCTGTATTCCGTGGGAAAACTCTGACCCTGCAAAATGCGGTAGATGCACAGGGAGAGGCCTTTGAGGGCAGCAGTATGGTGAAATATCCCCTGACCCTTCAGAAGAAGTAAGAGGTAGCGCTATGGAACTGATCCCACAAGCCACCGGGGAACGGGTGGATGTATTTCTGGCACGGGAGCTTCCTCAGCTCACCCGCAGTGGGGTACAGAAGCTTCTGGAGCAGGGTCTGGTCTGCCTGAAGGGTTCCCCCATCAAAAAGAATGCCAAGACCGAAGCGGGGCAGGTCTATACCGTGACCCTGCCGGAGCTTCGTGAGGTTCCCATTGAGGCGCAGGAGATCCCTCTGGACGTGGTCTATGAGGACGAGGATCTCCTGGTCATCAATAAGCCCAAGGGCTTAGTCGTCCACCCCGCTCCGGGACATGAGGACGGCACCTTGGTCAATGCCCTCCTGCATCACTGCGGCGATTCCCTCTCCGGCATCAACGGAGAGAAGAGACCGGGCATCGTTCACAGGATCGACATGGACACCTCCGGTCTGCTCATTGTGGCGAAGAATGACTTTGCCCACACGGGGCTTTCCGAGCAGCTGAAGGATCACAGTCTCTATCGGGTGTATGAGTGCATTGTACGCGGTGGCTTCCGAGAAGAGGAGGGTACTGTCAATGCCCCCATCGGCAGGCATCCCACAGACCGCAAGCGCATGGCTGTTACTACCAAGAACAGTCGGGAGGCTGTGACCCACTGGAGGGTTCTGGGCAGATACGGCGCCTATACCCATGTGCAGTGCCGTCTGGAAACCGGCCGCACCCACCAGATCCGTGTCCACATGGCCCACATCGGCCACCCCATTGCAGGAGATCCCGTCTACGGCATCAAGAAGCCGGAGCTGGGTCTGAGATCCCAATGTCTCCACGCAAGACAGCTCCGCTTCATTCACCCCCGCAGGGGAGAGCCTATGGAGCTCTCCTGCCCCCTGCCGGAGGAGTTTGAAAGCGCACTGAAAAAGCTACAAGCCCAAGCATAGATTTGAATATTGGAGGAAATCAACTATGACACCTTATGAAAAACTGCTAAACTGTCTGGCTTGCGTCAGAGCCAAGACAGACTTTGTCCCCGATGTGGCGCTGATCCTGGGCTCCGGCTTGGGTGCTCTGGCTGACGAGATCGATGCCGTTGCCACCATTGACTACCACGAAATCGAAGGCTTCCCCGTATCCACCGTAGTGGGACATAAGGGCCGCTTCGTCTTCGGCTATTTCGGCAATACCAAGGTGGTGATCATGCAGGGTCGTGTCCACTACTACGAGGGCTACAGTCGGGAGGACATTCTTCTGCCCACCCGTCTCATGATCCTCATGGGCGCAAAGGCTCTGTTCCTGACCAATGCCGCAGGCGGTGTGAACCGTTCTTTCCAAGCAGGAGACTTCATGCTCATTACCGACCACATCATGACTCTCTTCCCCAACCCCCTGCTGGGCGCAAATATGGACGAGCTGGGTCCCCGTTTCCCGGATATGTCCGAGGTTTATGACAAGAAGCTGTGCGGGATCATCCGTGACACCGCCGCCCGTTTAGACACTCCCCTTCACGAGGGTGTGTACTGCCAGCTCACAGGCCCCACCTTTGAGACTCCCGCCGAGGTTCGGCTGCTCACCGCTCTGGGTGTGGATGCCGTCGGTATGTCCACCGCCAGTGAAGCCGTCGCCGCCCGTCATGCAGGGATCAAGGTCTGCGGTATTTCCTGCATCACCAATCAGGCCGCCGGCATTTCTCCCAATCCCCTGTCCCACGAGGAGGTCTTTGAAACCGGCAACCGTGTAGCTCCTCTGTTCCGTGAACTGGTCAAGGAGAGCATCATCGCTATGGGAGAAGCATTATGAGTCTGGAAGCTGTCACCCATGCCGTGAATGTCCGCAGAGAGGGGAATGTGCTGGTCACCTTAGATCAGACTCTCCTTCCCAACGTGACCAAATATCTGGATCTGACCACTGCCGAAGAAATGTGGGAGGCCATTTACTCCCTCCGTGTCCGTGGCGCCCCTGCCATCGGCATTTTCGCAGGCTATGCCATGGCCATTCTCGCCCGTCAGATCCCCGAGTCGGATTTTGATACCTTTTATGGGGAATACCGCCGCCTGTCCGATTATCTCAATTCCTCCCGTCCCACGGCAGTGAATCTGTCCTGCATCCTCAAGCGCATGGACAAGGTCGCTCTGGAAAACCGAGACAAGAGCCGTGAGGCCCTTCTGGAGGCTCTGGATGCAGAGGCGAAGGCTGTCCATGAGGAGGACATTGCCATGTGCCGCAAGATCTCCGAATACGGTCTGTCCCTGCTGAAGAACGGTGACGGTATCATCACCCACTGCAACGCAGGCCCTATCGCCACCTCCCGCTACGGCACAGCCCAAGGCCCCTTCTATCTGGCAAAGGAAGCCGGTGTGGATATCCATGTCTTTGTAGACGAGACCCGTCCCCTGCTTCAGGGGGCTCGCCTGACCTCCTATGAGCTGACCAAGGCAGGCGTCCCCTGTACCCTGATCTGCGACAATATGGCAAGCCTTGTAATGAAGCAGGGAAAGGTACAGGCCGTGTTCTTCGGCTGTGACCGCATCGCCCGAAACGGAGACGTTGCCAACAAGATCGGCTCCTCCGGCCTTGCCATTATTGCAAATCACTACGGCATTCCCGTGTATTCTTTCGGCCCTTCCACCACCATTGATTTCCAATGTCCCACGGGAGAGCAGATCCCCATTGAGGAGCGTCCCCAGAACGAGATCAAGGAGCTGTTCTACGAAAAGCCTATGGCTCTGCCGGAGGTTGCCTGCTATAACCCCGCCTTCGATGTCACGGACCACAGTCTCCTTGCCGGCATCGTCACGGAGCGCGGTATCGCCTATCCTCCCTTCTCCGAAAGCTTTGCCAAGCTGTTCCCGGAACAAATGAAGGAGGCCGACCATGTATAAGTCCTCAAAGGAAGCCAAAGAAGCCATCCTTCAAGCAGGCCAATGTCTCTATCAAAACGGCTATGTTGCCGCCAACGACGGCAACATCACCGCACGGATGGAAGACGGCTCTGTCTGGTGTACTCCCACCGGAGTGTCCAAAGGCTTCATGACCGAGGATATGCTGGTACGGGTCAACCCTGACGGAAGACTGTTGGAAGGCAAAAACAAAGTCTCCAGCGAGATCCTTCTGCACCTTGCCATTTACAAACAGAATCCCAACTTAGGCGGTATTGTCCATGCCCACGGCCCCGGAGCCACTGCCTGGGCCTCCTTCGGCAAGCCTTGGGAGCTTGCAATTTCTCTGGATTCTGCCCTGCATTTGGGTACTGTCCCCTGCGCTCCCTTTGCTGTCACAGGCTCCTCGGCTCTGGCAGAAGGAGCTGCCCCCTATTCCAAAAATCACACCGCTGTTTTTCTGGAGCACCACGGCTCCGTCACCTGGGGGGAGGATGTCCGGCAAGCCCTCTTCCGCACCGAGGTTCTGGAGCAGACCTTTAAGATCTATGCCAATATGCGTACCTTTGGAGAAGTCCGTCTCCTTTCCCAACGACAACTGGACGAAATCGAAAGAATTAAGACAAAATACAACATCCGCTGCCCCCGCGCAAAGGGCAGAGACCGTTGAGTTCGGAGCTGACTATGGCTATTACTACCGTTTTATTCGATCTGGACGGTACTCTGCTCCCCATGGATCAGGAGGAGTTTATCCGAGCCTACTTTTCCCTCCTTGCCAAGAAGTTAGCCCCTCGGGGCTATGATCCCAAGGCGCTTTATCCCGCCCTCCTTGCCGGGATCGAGGCTATGGTTGTCAACGACGGCAGCCGTCGGAACGATTAAATATAGTGTGTCTTTTCCTGCATATCTACCAGGTCTTTGTCAACCTTGTATTTTGCAGCACGGCGCTGCTCGAAGAACTTCACGGCAACCTGGTCAAACAGTGCATAGGACAGTACGTCTTCTTCCTGTTCCACCCATTCTGCGCATTCTTTCTTCAGCTTGTCAAGCTCCGGCTTAATCAGGTCAGCAGGACGGCAGGTGATAGCCTTCTCGTCGCCGATGATCTTCTTGCGGAATTCGGGATCGATGGCAACGGGAGTGCGGCCATATTCACCACGAACCATACCCTTAAATTCCTTGGTAACCATCTTGTAGCGTTCGCCGTTGATTACGTTGAACACAGCCTGAGTACCAACAATCTGGCTGGTGGGGGTTAC
>JAFOZC010000015.1 GCA_017391305.1 Oscillospiraceae bacterium
GGTGGCGGGGATTGCTTTGTCGATATCCTCAGCATGGCCCGTTGCAGGGATGGTCTGCTTCGCAAGGAGAACTTAATTACAGACAGAGCAATGCTTGCCTTCGGTCTTGCCAGTGGTGGTGCAGGTTGCGGCTACTGCTTTGTCGATGGCCTCGGTGTGACCCTTGGCATTTACATAGCTGTCCTTGTAGCTTTCGTGGCAACGGGAGCAGGTGTAGGTGGTGTAGCCCTGTGCGGTACAGGTGGGAGGAGTGACAGTCTCTGTATTGCTGTGGCTTTCAGATCCGATGTAACCGCAGGGACAGCTTATTTTGTGCGTGTTTCTGTCCGCCTTGCTATAGGTGAAGCTGTGTTGGGCGGCAGTGAATTGTGGGGTGAATGTGGTGTTTGCGGTGATATTCTTCAGGCTCTTGTCCCATGCAGAGAAGCTGTAGTGCTTGTCTTGGTCAGGGGCTTTGGTGGGAGTTTTGCCTGCATAGCTTGCAGGATCTCCCTTGGCTACCTCTTGGGTGGAAAGGATGCTTCCGTCTCCGTTCAGGAATGTGACGGTGTACAGGGTCTTAGGAAGGCTGCTTTTCGGGCCGATGTAGAGAGAATCGACCTCGATCAAGGCTTCCTTTTCTTTGGGTGCAAGATTCCTGATATAGATTCGGAGGGATTGGATCTCAGACTCTGCCGTGAAGGAGGAGGGCAGAGGGAGAGTGACAGTGAAGAAACCGCTGTCAATGACGGAGGCGGGGAAGTCATTCAGCAGAGCCTCGTCATATACGAATTCCGTAGCATTCTTGCCGCAGTAGCTAATGCCCACAGACAGGGGAAGGGAAGGGTCGTGAAGCTTGCCGTCTCTGATCTGCAATACCATTTGGAGATAGTCATTTCCCTTGGGAGCATATCGGAGAGGGCGTTCACTGACACTTGTGCCGCTTTGCATATAGTGGTTTCCCCCGGTGGTAACACGGGCAAGAAGAGTGGAATTTTGACGGTCAAACCAGGCGCCGCGCATGGTGGCTGTCCGTGCGATCCATGAACGGCTGTCGAAATTTTGGTAGCCGTAAGCTTCTGTTTGATAGCGCATTTCGTCGGTGTCACGGTCTGTGAAGCCAAAATACAGGTAGTCCTGCTGGGGAAGATGCTCCTTAGGGCCGATGTAAAGGTGATCGACAGTGATTTTTCCTGTTTTTCCGCTGACAGATGCCAGATTCATGAAATACATTCGCAGAGCAGTGATCTCTGTGGCAGCGGTGAAGGCGCTGTTTAAGGGCATGGTCAGGGTAACATATTTGCCGTTTAATTGGGAAGCTGTGAGTTCCGTTACGACCTTCTCATTATAGTCAAAATCTCCGCAGCCTGTGCCGGAGAAGACCAAGCCGGCATAGATCTTGCTTGCAGGATCATTGGCTGTGGCATCGGTGATTTTCAGCCGAAGCTGGAAGTAGTCATTTTTGCCGGGAATGTAGTGCAGGGGTCTTGCGGTAGCGGCGGTGCCGGTTTGGATATAGTGGTTGCCTCCTGCGGTGAGGGTGGCGCTGAGCGTTCCTGCCGTGTTATCCAAGGAGGCAGCGCCCATAGTAGCAGTGCGGGCAAGCCAGTTGCCGGTATCATAGTTAGTGCTGCCGTAAAGCCGATCCTGATAGCGGAAACGGGCAAGGGTCTCATTGGAGAAAGCAAAGTAAAGACCTCTTGTGAAACGGAATTGATCAAGACCTACGGTTCCGCTGAATTTCAGATATACGGTATGCTTACCGGCGGGAACAGGGGCAATCTTGACCTGTGCGGAAGCATAGCTTGTGCTGTTATAGCTGAGAGTGCCAAGCTTGTCCTCAGCGGCAGTGCCGTCTATGTATACGGTAATTTTGGCATTGCTGCCCATAGCCTTTGCGGTAAGAATATTCTCTGTTCCGTCAAATTCGATATTTTCGTAAATGAGGGTATCCTTGCTTGTGAGGTTGGTCACAAACTTATTCTTACCGCTGTTATATTCCAGAGGAACTTGGAAGCCGAAATTTGTCAGGTTGTAGTCTGTGAAATGCTCTGCCTCAATGCGATCGGAAGCGGCACGGGTGCTGTAGACCTGCTGTAAATAGCTGAGCAATTCCCCCGGGTGATCGGTCATGATTTCCGTCACCCCTACCTTCAGGATCTCCGCCCAACCGATTTCGGAGTCGGTTTTGGCAGTGTCCCCCAGACCCTCTCCCGTGTTGGCACGGATGACAATGCCGTTCTTTTTGCAGAAGGGGACGACGGTATCACGGATCCTTGTTACGTTATCTGCGGTGATGCCGGTGCTGCAGAAGGCGAGATTGACACCGGAATCTATATGCGCCTGCATGTTGGTGAGACTGGTGGAATTGAATTCGTAGAGCGTGCTTTCCTTGACCTCTTGGGCGGTAATGGCTTGGTTTCCGTGCTTCTGATTCCAGAGCTTTGCTCCGGCGGCATACCAAGTCTCCATGACATCCACGGTGTAGTTGTTCTTAAAGATCACATAATCCGTCATGTCCCATTCACGGGCGCAGACATAGGCATAAGCAAAGGTGTCTGCATCGGTGATCTTGTCCATCAGGAGGAAGGCACGCTTGTTGACCAGCTCCAGAACGGAGTCAAATCGGGCAATGGGCATAGTGCCGCCTGCCTTGGCAGTTCCCACGGTGGAAACGTAGGTGGGGATGGAATTGAGCACCTTGGCATCTGCAGAGCTGAGAATATAGTTGGTGCCTTTGTTGCCCTGACCGTCCTCCAAAGAGTATTTCTTGGCCTGAGCCCAGGTGATATCGGCAATATATACCAAGGTATCCGCATCGGTCACACGGCGAAGGTTGGTATCGTGGAGAAGGACAGGCACACCGTCCTTGGTCACATGGAAGTCTACCTCAACGATGTCTACGCCCATATTGATACAGGAGTTGATCCCTAACAGAGAATTCTCCGGGAAATTCCGCCAGTCCCCCTTATGTGCCACCACTAAGGGGATCCCCCGTTCATGCTTATCCCAAAGGGCCTGAGCCCCAAAGGCGGGGATGGGATAGCTCCCTCTCGTTTGCGGCTTCTCTTCTCCCAATGCCCGTCCGAAGACCGGAAGAGCACCCAAAATCAGGATAAAACACAGGAATATACGGATCATACGGGAAAACGGTTTTTTCATAGAAATACCTCCTTTTGTATTGGATATCCGAAATCATTGTAACACGGATCTATGAGAGATTCAAGCAATTTCCACAAATCGGAGTTATTCTGAATCATGGGGCGATGCTCTGTGTTATTATCCTGCCGCCATTCTTTACAGACAAATATCAATGAAATTCAGCAAAAAATGTTGTAACGTTTTTGGCACAGCAAGCTCTAACGTAAGAAGGCAGGTGGAGAGAATGATAAAGTTGAGACATGCAAATTACTGCAATCTCAAGCTATTCCTGATTTTTCTTGTTATATACGGTCATTTCATTGAGCCACGGATTGAGGAATCGGCGATACTTATGGTACAATATAGGTGGATATATCTGGTTCACATGCCCTTATTCAGCTTTATGTCCGGCTTGTTCATAAGTAAGGAGAAGGATTGCGCTGTGCAGCTGAAAAGAAGCTTTCCCATATATCTTCTGCTACAGAGCATTGCAGGCTTGTTTGGAAAGGGAAGAGTGGAATTCCTAAGGCCTGTGTGGATCTTGTGGTATCTGCTTAGTTATAGTACATGGCTCTGTTTCGCTTGGCTATGGCTTCGGTTTTGTAAGAAAAAATACAAGATCCTCATTTTGATCTGTGGCATTGCGGTCGCTTGCCTTGGGGGATTCGTCCCGTGGATCGACAGGAAACTCTCTTTATCACGGACATTGGTATTCTTTCCGTACTTTTTTGCGGGAGTGATCACAGAGCCGTCATTCCATTGGAGAGGGCTGAGAACGGTGGGGATCGCTTCCTTTATCGTTGCTTTTGTGATCATGCTCTTTGTGGGCAATGATATTCCCACTACTTTCCTATATCAGGCAAGCCCATACGAAAGGAAAACAGACGTCCTTCTCCGCCTGATCTGCTATATACTCGGCGGATCGCTTGGGCTTTTTCTGCTGTCTGTTTCACCTGATAAAAGACTCCCTTTCACGAAAATGGGAGCAAATACCATGGTCGCATATTTGCTTCACGCTCCGGTCGTTCTCTGTTTGCGAAAATTGGGGATAGCGTGGCAATTTTATTTTATTATTACTGTTGTATTTTTATACATCATACACATACTCACAAAATGGCACGGCGCTTTATACGGAATCGTTTCTACGGAGAGGAGGGATAATAGTTGGCAAGCTTTCAAAAAATCTACGAAGAGTATGCTCAGCCGGTCTACCGATTCCTATTATCCCTAACGGGCAAGGATGATCTGGCTGAGGAACTGCTTTCGGAAACCTTTTATCAGGCATTTAGACATATAGACCGTTTTGAGGGTCGTTGTTCGTTATATACTTGGCTGTGTCAAATCGGTAAAAATGCCTGGATCAAGGAATGCCGCAGAAACAATAGATACAGTGAAATCACCCTCGAGGACTTGAAGCTAACGGATGACAGACCGCCTTTGGAAGATCAAATCATTCATAAGGAACAGTATTATAAGATCCTAAAGGCCTTACAAGGCTTGTCCGAGATTTACCGTGACGTATTTATATTGCACGCCATCGGTGAAGTGAAATTAAAAGAAATTGCCTGTATATACGGAAAAACCGAAAGCTGGGCGAGAGTTACATATTTTAGAGCAAAACAACAGATTGCGCAGGAGGTAGTGAAATGAAAATCGAATGTAAAGTCATAGAAGATCTATTACCGCTATATTCCGATCATGTATGTTCCGACGCAAGCGGAAAATTAGTGGAAGAACATCTGAAGGAATGTGAAAAATGCAGGTCGATGTTGAATCGGGTGGATGTTGTGCAAATCACCCATATTGAGAAAGAAGATACGGAAAAAACAGCGATCATCCAAAAGGGCTTTCGGAAGATTCACAGACGGTGGAGGGCTTCTCTCATAGCGGTGTTTATGCTGATCCCCCTTGTGCTCGTCGGGATACTGGGATACAACGAGAAAAACAGATCCGGGATCGCTTTTTCCAATATAGATGATGTGTATAGATGCTATAGATATTTGAATTACATAAAATCCGTTCAGTATGATGACGCTGTACAAATGGTAGATTTTTCGAATAATGACTACAAGCTGGTGGATTGCGTTTCCGATATGACATTGGATGAATATCGGGAGTATATGGAAGGACGATTTGTAAGAAAGCTTGAAGAATATCATGCCTTGGGGATCTCCATCGCAAATATACGCTTTCACAGTGCATATCGCTGGGATGACGGAGTATGGTGTATTTGTATGGCCTTTGATGAGATTTATCCCGACGGCAGTCAACAGACGATCATTGCCAATATGAACGGAGAAACAATGTATGCAGGGGCATATTCTTTCCCGGACAGGAATAAAGCTCGGCGTGATGATTACCTTGACACCGTACTCACCCTATATGCGCAGGACGAAGCGTCTTGGTATAAAGATTTTGAGGTTTCCTTTGAACTGAAAGCGGGGGAAAAAGCAATTATCCGAAGGGATAAGAAATCCAATGTGGAGGGTGTATTTCATATTACTTACGGAACGGGAGCAAGCTTAACAGATGAACCGTATTATCAGGACGTTTTTGAAACATCGGTTCCGGGGAAATACTCTGTTATAACCTATGACTCTGAGGGTACGAGGAGATACCTTAGCTTCGATGAGCTTGATATTGAAATTATTCGGTATGATGAGTAGCTTTTTAGAGTCAAGAGATAAAGAAGCACATCTTGTCCGAATGCTCGGACAGGATGTGCTTCGGGTTTATGAAAGAATATAGATAACAGGGGAGATCCCTATTACTTCATCGCTTCCTCAACTGCAACTGCGACAGAGACAGTCATGCCGACCATGGGATTGTTACCCGCGCCCAGGAAGCCCATCATTTCGACGTGGGCGGGGACGGAGGAGGAGCCTGCGAACTGAGCATCGGAGTGCATACGGCCCATGGTGTCGGTCATGCCATAGGAAGCGGGACCTGCAGCCATGTTGTCGGGATGGAGGGTACGGCCTGTGCCGCCGCCGGATGCGACGGAGAAGTACTTCTTGCCCTGCTCGATGCATTCCTTCTTGTAGGTACCTGCAAC
>JAFOZC010000016.1 GCA_017391305.1 Oscillospiraceae bacterium
GAAGCCCCAAAAGTGCTAAGATCAAAACCGATGATGAAATCATAATTTGAAGCATAGGAAACACTCCTTTCTATGCTCTATAGGATCACAGCTTCTTGTCAGCCTCTTCCAAGATAGCATACAGCTCACTGATATCCTCTTTGGTCAGGCTGTTCCGATCTGCCATGGCATTGACTAACATGCCGATGCTGCCGTTGTACACCCGACGCAGGAAGGATGTGGTCTCCCCTGCCGCCACCTCGTCACGGGTGACCGTGGGGAAAAAGGTCTTGGTGCGACCGTCGGTTTCAAAGCGGATCAGTTCCTTGTCCATCATACGGCGGACCATGGTCGTAACTGTGCTCTTGGACCAGCCCTCCTGCTCCTGTAGCTGGTAAACCAGTTCCATTAAGGTACGGGGAGAAGCCCACAGGAGCTCCATAATTTTCCAATCCCCGGAAGATATTGTTTGCATACTCATTCCTCCTTATGTCAGGTCATTCTGTTTGGTTGACCTCTGTAAACCTATTGTAGCACACAGATTGACATATGTCAACCTCTTTTTAAAAAATTTTCCCTAACACAGGGGGGACGGTTCTCTGTGTTGCGAGAAATAGTTCTGTTTTATCCGGAAGTGACGAGAATTCTGTGTGTTGAGATGATAAAAAGTTGCAAATCTTCTCAGCACACAGAACCGTCCCCTGTGTTACTGCAAACAAAGCCCCAGCCGGCGATCGACTACCCATCGACCGCCGGCTGTTTTTCTTTTTTGCAGTGCCGGAAGAAAAGGGAAGGAACTCTTTCTGCCTCCCCTTTCAATATCCTGACTTCGTGTATATGCTTATGGAAGGGATTTTCCCAAAATGATTATCAGTGCAACAAAAATAATGACTGCTCCCGCAAAGACAAAATCGGGGAAGAGCATGAGGACTTTGTCGAAATTTTTATGGGACTTACTTGCTTTGGAGAATACTCGGACACTTTCCGTGATCAGACAGGCTCCACCGAATAAAGCAGGGATACCAACGAGATAGCTTGCAACAGCATTGGAGAAGTGTATAGTCTGAAACACTGCGAAAAGAAGGATGGAGGTAAGGATGGAGAGAATGCTTATCTTCATCCATTTGGTCATCCAGATCCTTTTGTCAAAATGCAGATATTCTTTCAGAAGCTCTTGAAAAACTTCTCCGCTTTGTTCTCTGCATTTTATGATTTCCCAGCAAGCGCAGGGGTCGATCTCTTCGAAAGAAGAATGATCGGAGGACAGTTCCTTCAAAAGGCGCAAAGATCCTTCCAATCGGGAAATTTCTTCTTCTAAGCGATTCTGCACAGCGGACATTCCCTCTCGATAGGGAAGCTGCCTCTTCAGGATCAATGCCACTTCCTCTACGGTAAAGCCCATCTTCCGATAGACCATGATTTCTTTCAAGGCCGTCACATCTTCGGGACTGTAATCGCGATAATTATTTTCCTTTCTCCGTGGCCGAAAGAGCCCCTGCTTTTCATAGAACCGAATATTCGATCTGGAGATTCCCAACATAGTTTCCAGCTCTTTGATGTTCATTGTTCATCACCTCTGCACATGATTTTACACTATAAACATAGGTTACAGTCAATAGCTTTTTTGAAAAAAACGCAAAAAAAGAGGAAAGCCCGAACAATACCGCCTGTCCTGTGTATGTTCCGAACAGCTCGCGAAACCGGGATTGGTTGTTTTGTATGAAAATTGCCTGAACCGAGGGTTTGTGTCGGTTCAGGCGGTTTTTTATATTTGGCTTTCCCACTCTTTGCGGACAATGGCATGGTGGGCAATGTCCAGAAATTCTCCCCAAGAGGCCTTGAAGACTTCTCTGAAGGTGCCTTCATAGGTGAGACCGCATTTTTGGGCAACGATTCCGGAGGCGGGGTTGTCGGTGGCATGGGAAATACGGATACGGTGGACACCCACTTCTCTGAAGAGAAAGTCTATCACAGCCTTCACAGCCTCTGTCATGATCCCCTTGTTCCAATAGGCAGGGCCCAAACAATAGCCCAGCTCTGCCCATTCGCTTCGTTCATCCAGACGGACGACACTCACATTACCGACGGCACTGCCGCCGTATTCTATGACCCAGTTATAGTAGTTTGGATCTGCATAGGCGCTACACCAGTTTTGCAAAAGTGCTTGGGTGATTTCCACAGACTTATGTGTGGGCCAGGTGAGATAACGGGTCACCTCTTCCTTGTTGGCCCAATTTTCAAACATATCGGAGGCATCCTCCGGGACAAATTGCCGTAGGATCAGCCTTTTTGTTTCTAAGGTTCTTGTACCTTGATGTGTCATAGAGCTCACTCCTCGTATACACTGCCTTCCCCATAGGCAAGTTCCATCTTCTTGCAGATGAGAGGGAATTCAGCCTCTGGGAGCGATTTGGTCTGTGTCGATGATCAGAGTTACCGGGCCGTCGTTTTGACTGCGGACCTGCATATCTGCGCCGAATTGCCCATGCTGCGGCGGGAAACCTCTGCTTTCACATTCCCGAAGGAACTGTTCGTAAAGGGGAACAGCGGTTTCCGGTCTGGCGGCGGCGATGAAGCTGGGCCGCCGTCCGTGGGAGCAGTCTCCGTACAGGGTAAATTGGCTGACCACCAGAACCTGCCCTCCCACATCGGAGAGGGAGCGATTCATTTTGCCGTTCTCATCCTCAAAGACCCGAAGTCCAAGGATCTTATCTGCCAGCTTGGTACACAGGCTTGGGGTGTCCTCATGGGCGAGCCCCAGGAGGATCAGGAAACCCTGTCCGATCTCTCCCACGATCTTGCCCCCGATTTCCACAGAGGCATTCTTTACTCTGGTAACAACTGCGCGCATCAGTGCTGCCCCCTTCGTACTTCTACCACACCGGCAATCTGGCGGATCTTCCCTCGGATGACCTCCAGCTCCGATACATTCCGTACCTCAAAGGTAGCAAGGATCCGGGCTCTTCCCGCAGGCATTTCCCGTCCTGCCAGCTCTGTGACCTTTACCTTTGCGGCACTGAGGACAGAAGCCACATCCAGCCACAGACCGCCCCGATCCTCGGCATCGATTTCCAGAGTGGTCTGGAAGGGAGAGCTTTCCTCCGCAGACCAGGTGACGGGAACCCAACGGGAACGGAGTACGGGATCCCGCATGGTTTCGCAGTTCTTGCAGTCCTTCCTGTGGATGCTGACACCGTAGCCCTTGGTAATGAAGCCCACAATATCGTCTCCGGGAACAGGGGTACAGCAACGGGAGAACTTGATCATACAGGAGTCGATATCCTCCACGATGACCCCGGAGGCCTTGTGACGGCTGGGCTTGTGGGGCTCTGAGACAGTTTTCGCAGTTTCCTTCGGGGCAGGCTGCTTAGTGGCACGGATCAGATCGTCACGGATACGGCCGAAAGCCTTGGTAGCGGTGAGACCGCCGTAGCCAATGGCGGCATACATATCCTCTAAGGTATCAAAGGCAAGCTTCTTGAGAAGCTGAGACAGAAGCTCGGCATCCGACAGCAGGGAGGGGGAGAAATTGTTCCGACGAAGCTCTCCTTCAAAGCTGGATTTGCCGTGGGCAACATTTTCTTCCCGTTTTTCTTTCTTGAACCACTGGCGGATCTTGGTACGGGCCTGGTTGCTGTTACAGATCTTCAGCCAGTCACGGCTGGGACCCTTGGCGGTTTTGGAGGTCATGATCTCCACGATATCGCCGTTACGCAGGGGTTGATCGAAGGAAGCGATGCGGTTGTTGACCTTAGCTCCCACCATAGCATTGCCGACTCCGGAATGGATGGCATAGGCAAAGTCAATGGGGGTGGAGCCGGCAGGCAGGGACATGACCTTTCCCTTGGGAGTGAAAACAAAGACCTCGTCATCAAACATATCCACCTTCAGGGAGTGGATGTAGTCCTCGGCATCGTTTTCCTCCTGCTGGCTTTCCAGAAGACGGCGAACCCATTCAAACTGCTTCTCGTCTCCGTCCTCTACCCCTTGCTTATACTTCCAGTGGGCGGCAATACCGTATTCTGCGGTCTGGTGCATATCCCAGGTGCGGATCTGCACCTCAAAGGGGATGCCCTGCTGACCGATGACGGTGGTGTGGAGACTCTGATATTTGTTGGGCTTGGGGGTAGAAATATAGTCCTTGAACCGTCCGGGAACCAGATTGAACAGGTCGTGGATATGACCCAGAACATTGTAGCAATCTGCGATGGAATCCACAATGACACGGAAGGCATAGAGATCGTACAGCTCGTCGATCTTCTTCTCCTGTGCCTGCATCTTGCGGTAGATAGAATAAATATGCTTGACCCGTCCGTAAATGGCGCCGTGGATGCCTACGGAGGAAAGGCGGGTCATGATCTTGGATTGGATCCCTTTCATGAATTCATCTGCTTCTGCCTGGTGTTCGTTCAGATAGAGCATGATCTCCTCGCAGGCCTGAGGATCCAGATATTTCAGGCTGGAGTCCTCCAGCTCCCACTTGATCTTCTGCATACCCAGACGGTGCGCCAGGGGGGCATAAATGTCCATGGTCTCCCGAGATTTGGAGATCTGCTTGGGGGGAGTCTGGAATTGCATGGTACGGGTGTTGTGGAGGCGGTCGCAGATCTTGATAAGCACCACGCGGATGTCCTTGCTCATGGCCATGAACATCTTCCGCAAATTCTCCATCTGCTGCTGCTCGTGGGTGGAGTACTCCACACGGGTCAGCTTAGTGACGCCTTCTACCAGCTCCGCAACGGTGGGGCCGAAGAGCTGGGCAATATCATCGTGGCTGGCATCGGTATCCTCGATGCAATCGTGGAGAATGGCGGCAAGAATGGCATCGGAATCCAAACCGGTTTCCGCCACGATCTCCGCTACGGCAAGGGGATGGATGATGTAAGGGGAGCCGTCCCTCCGTTTCTGGTTGCGGTGTTTGTTGTCCGCATAGGAGATGGCCTGTTCGATTTGCGCCAGATCCACGTGAGGACAGTAGCGGGAAATCGTCCGCATGAGCGATTCGTAATGTTCGGCAAAGGTTTCCATTTATTCCCCTCCTAATTTACAAAATAGACGACTGTTTTTCAGGGCATTAAAACGGGTTTCCGGCATGAGCTGTACCTCTACGGACATATACTCCCGGTGAAGGGAGATGAGGCCAAGCTCTTTGAGAATGTCCAGACAGACCACGGTGCGCCGTATACTGTGTCCGTTGTTACCGGAGGAGCAGACCTTGAGGCTGAATTCCTCCAGAGGACAGCGCAGAGGCCGCAGGGAGGAACAGCTTGCCTGCAAATAATGCCACACAGCCGCCACATCCCCCCTGCTGGGGGCAAGAAGCCGCAGATCATAGTCCGACAGCTTCTGCTGAGACAGGAAACGGTCATAGAGCTCATAGGTATTGACGAGCCGCAGATCCAGCAAATTGAGCTGAACATTGCGCATCCCTCGGAACTCGTTGATAGAGGGCTGGAAGGCAATGTCGATGCGGCTTCCCACAGACAGCTTCTTGATCAGGGAGCCACCGGAGAAATAGATGGCCTGAAGCTCTGTGCCGTCACGGGTATGCAAGCGAAGTCTGAGGTGTTTTCCTCCGGCTACAGTCCCCAGATGGTCGATGATCACCTCACTGAGGCAGAAGGTGGGACGGGGACAGCCGGTGCCGCAGGGCTCCATTTCCGACAGAGCGTCTACGTTCTTCTCTGTCAGAAGGGCAGGGGGGATCTCGCAGTCAATGGGAAGGGCAGTTCCTCCCGGCTCTGCGGCGGCATGACGGGCAGCCTTCTTGCAGATCAGAGATCGGAATTCCTCAATATGACGGCGCTCAATGGTGAAGCCTGCGGCAAGCTCGTGACCGCCGTAGCCAACCAGCAAATGAGACAGCTCCTGTAGGGCGGCAAAGAGATTAAAGCCGCCGTAGGAACGGGAGGAGGCCTTTCCCCGATCCCCTGTCAGACAGATCAGGAAGGTGGGACGACGGTACTCCTCACACAGACGGGAGGCCACGATGCCTACCACGCCTTGGTGCCAGTTTTCGCCAGCCAGAACAATGGCACCTCCGAGGTTCTTCTGTCCTCGGAGCATGTCGGCGGCTTCTTTATGGATCTCGGATTCGATGCTCTGCCGTTCTTTGTTCAGCCTGCAAAGGGTTCGGGCAAGCTCGGCGGCATAGATAGGATCCTTGGTCAGGAATAATTCTACAGCAAGCTCCGCATGCTCCATCCGTCCTGCGGCATTGATCCGGGGAGCAATGACATAGCCGATGCTGGAGGCGGTAATGGGCTTGTTACTGCATTCGCAGGCCTCCAACAGCGCTCGGATCCCTGTGCGCTTAGGGGCGGATAGGGCTTCCAGCCCCTCTACCACCAGACGGCGGTTTTCCCCTCGCAGGGGCATAACATCGGCAATGGTGCCTAAACAGAACAGGTCGCAGTAGCGATGGGCAATGGTTTCCTGATTGCCCTCCAGAGCGGCCGCCAGCTTGAAGGCAATGCCCACGCCGCACAGATCTGTGTGGGGATAGCTGCGATCGGCTCTGTGGGGATCCACCACTGCGGCGGCACGGGGAAGGACGGCCTTGCATTCATGGTGATCCGTAATGACCAGACAGATCCCCAGACGGTGACACAGCTCTGCTTCCTCAATGGCGGTGATACCGCAGTCTACGGTAATGATCAGCCGAACCCCTTGCTCGTGAAGCTGGAGGATCGCTCCCTCGTTTAGTCCATAGCCCTCCTCCAAGCGCCCGGGAATATGGGTCAAGCACTTAGCCCCCCGGGAACGGAGATAATCGGTGAGCAGACAGGTGGCTGTGATCCCATCTACATCATAGTCGCCGAACACGGCGATGGTGTGGCCTCGCAGGAGAGCATTTTGGATGGCGGCAACCGCCAGATCCATTTCCTTCATCAAATAGGGGTCATGCAGGGGGGCATCCTTTCGCAGAAGAAGATCGGCTTCCTCCTTGCTTTTGATCCCTCTTCCGCTGAGAACATGGGCAGTTAAGGGGGAATACCCCGACTCACACAGCTCCTTTACCACAGTCTCATCTACCGATGCCACATTCCAGATTCCGTACTTCAAAATATACACATCCTAAAATTATTTTACCTCCATTATATCAAATAAATCCTCGGTATACAATATAGAGATACGGAAAATCAGAAACTTTGTCGGAATAACCAATCTATAAGGGCTTTCTTTGCCAAAACGGAAAATAAGGAGTATCTTCGCTGGGCAAAGGTAAACAAATCGTGAATGTTTTCGGAAACCTCTTGTATCCCGGAAAGTTTTTGCTATAATAATATCTGCATGCTTGAAGTACACATTATAATAAATTTAATCTATACGGAAAATGACGGTGATGTTATGTTCAGACGATTTATGTACGGTCGCTACGGCACAGATAAGCTCAATTTGGCTATGGTCGTTCTGGTGGTGGCTCTGAGCTTGCTCAACAGCCTGCTCTTTGCCATTTTTGAGAGCTCTGTGCTCTATTCCCTCCTGTCCTCTGTGTACGGAGTCTTGCTGTTTTTCAGCATTTACCGTATGCTGTCACGGAATATTGCCGCAAGGCGGGCAGAAAATCAGAAATGGTTGAATTTCTGTAAGCGCCTCAGAGATCGGGACAATCGCTATTTCCGCTGCCCCCATTGCAGACAGCGTGTCCGTGTCCCGCGCCATAAGGGAAAAATCAGCATCCGCTGCCCGAAATGTGGGGAGAAATTTATCCGAAAGACCTGAGACAATTGACAAATCTTTGAAATTCTGATATAATATACCCCCATATTTGAATGTTTTATCCCGAAACAGAGAGAAAGGGGCATTGTTATGAACTGCGGCAATTGCGGAAAGAAAAATGCATATAAGGCAAAGGTGTGTGCACACTGTGGCTCCACCCTTTCGCTGACAGAATACTTCAGACCCACAGGCTTTGTGGAGAAGCAGAAGCTCTATGAGGAAGCTCCCAAGGAGAGCGAGAAGCCCAAGAAGGCTCCTGTACCTGCAAGCGCTCCTGTGCAAAAACAGCAGGGCAAGCAGGGGAAGAAGCAGCCTGCTCGGAGCAAGCAGCAGACCCCTCCCAAGGAAAAGCATAGCCCCGCTCCCAAGCCGGAACCCAAGAAAGCCCCCAAGGCTCCTGCCAAGCAACCGAAGGAAGATTCCCGACAGCCCAAGGAGCAGAAAAGCGGAAAGGGGAAGAAGGCTCCCATTCCCAAGGCCTACAACCACACTGCCGACCGTTTCTCTATGGCGGAGAAGGCGGTACACAAGAAGAGCCAAAAGCCCAACCGCAAGTGGATCTTCCCCCTGGTTCTGCTCATCACCCTCTGTGTCATTGCCGGCTTTATCGGTCGGGTGCATTTCTATCGGGCAGAGGATAGGTATACCAAGGTAGCCGAGCAATTCGTCCAAGCCGTGGTCATGAGCGACAGTCAGGTTGCCGCCCAATGCGTCCACCCCAAGATGCGCGGCACTCTCCGCCCCCTTGGTTATGAGAATGTAGACGGCTGTGAGGTTGTCACTCTGGAGCATGAGGAGCTGAAGACCGAGCAGATCGCCGCAGAGCTTCTGGAACGCTTCGCCATCGAGGATACGGTCTCTCGTGCCTTCCGTGTCAGTGTGAAGTACACCGTATACGGCGCGCAGGACGTGGCCTGCACTATGGATGTTCTGGTAGCCAACATCGGTGGCGAGATCTATGCCATCAAGACAGAGAACATCGACGATTCCCAGATGACTCCCTCCTAAACGGACACTCTACCCTTAGATAAGTTTACAGGAACAAGCCATCCCGGTTGATGCCAAGCCATCGACCGGGATGTTGCCGTCCCATATTTATTTCCGATAAACCGGTTTTGCCGCTTTATTATGCCGCTGATACTGTTTCTTGATAAAATGGTTTGAAAACCATTTTATTGCAGGATGAATATCCTGCTTAGCCTTCGGCGGCAAGAACAGTATGACACGGCATTTCTTGGAGGCTTTGCCGCCATGCCCCTTACCGGCGGCATAATAAACCGGTTCATCCGTTTTATTAGAAATAAGTATGAGCAGCGGCACGGGGCAGTGCCACCATGAAATCCTCTGCAATACTGCTCTTTCTGCCGCAGTCGGTGACACAGCCATGCTCCCTCATTTTTTTCAAAACAGTACATATTACGACAGCACTACGGAATCCATTACCCTTGCAGAAAGCCCCAAACAGGAAAAGCCTTCCTCTAAGGGAAAGAAGAAAAAGGAAAAACACAGAAAGAGACAGCGCCCATTACAAAAAAAGCATAAAAAATTGCAAAAATCAAAAAATAACTCTTGACAAATCAAGAATTATCGATTATAATCACCATGCTGTTTCGACAGGGACAGCACATGGCGGCATAGCTCAGTTGGTAGAGCATTCGGTTCATACCCGGAGTGTCATCTGTTCGAGTCAGATTGCCGCTACCAGGCCCGTTGGTCAAGAGGTTAAGACACCGCCCTTTCACGGCGGTAACATGGGTTCGAGTCCCGTACGGGTCACCAA
>JAFOZC010000139.1 GCA_017391305.1 Oscillospiraceae bacterium
AGACTTGGGTCTGGCAGGACGAAAGACGGCAGAAACGGCTTCTGCGTATCTACGAGGAGCTTTATAGCAGCTACCGACCCCGTAGCTATGACGGTTCTTTCCTTCGGTTAGAGGCAATGTCCGGGAAGGTGGAGCTGTACCCTTACCAGAAGAATGCAGTGGCGCGGATCATTTTCTCTCCCAGCACCCTTCTGGCTCACGATGTAGGCTCGGGAAAGACCTATATCATGGTCACCGCCGGTATGGAGCGCAGACGTTTGGGGCTGTCCGCCAAGAATCTGTATGTCGTTCCCAACAACCTCATGGGGCAGTGGCGAGACATTTTCCTCCTGCTGTATCCCGAGGCAAAGCTCCTCTGTGTAGATCCTGACAGCTTTGTACCCAAGAAGCGGCAGGCGGTTCTGGAAACCATACGGGACGGAGATTTTGACGGGATCCTTATGGCATATTCCTCCTTTGACCTGATCCCTCTGTCGGATCAATATTTACTGGGACAAATGGAGGCAGAGAAAGCAAGCCTGACCCAAGCCCTCAAAGATCCCAAACAGGCCACAAGCGGACTTCGCAGACGGGTCAAGGCTCTGGAGAAGAAAATCAGCAAGGCCATAGAGGATGCGGATCTGGAGCAGGAGGGGATCTTCTTCGAGGATCTGGGCATCACAGGCCTGTTCGTTGACGAAGCCCATAATTTTAAGAATGTACCCTTGGAAACCCAGATATCCAACGTACCCGGTATCAATGCCGCCGGCTCTCAAAAGTGTCGGGACATGCTGGAAAAGATCCGCCTGATACAGAACGGAGGAGGGGCTGTGGTTCTTGCCACAGGTACGCCCATTACCAACTCTGTCACAGATGCCTATGTGATGCAGAATTATTTGCAGTACAGGGAGCTGGAGCGGTTAAGGATCAGTAGCTTTGATAGCTGGATCGGCATGTTTGCCCAGCGTGTGACGGATTTTGAGATCGATGTGGATACAAGCGGCTACCGTTTGGCCACCCGTTTTTCCAAATTCCACAATCTCCCGGAGCTGACTGCCATTCTGGGCTCTGCGGCGGATTTCCATCAGGTGGATCGGCGGGACGGCATCCCGGAGCTGAAAGGCTATGAGGATCGCACCCTTGCCCGTACTCCGGAGTTCGAGGCCTATTTGCGAGACATCAGCCAACGTGCGGAACGGGTCAGACGGGGCGAGGTAGACCGCACCGAGGATAATATGCTGAAAATCACTACCGACGGAAGAAAAGCGGCCTTGGATATGCGTTTGGTAGTGCCGGAAACGGAAAATATTCAACAAACCAAGGCACAGAGCTGTGCAGAGCAGGTGTTGGAAATCTATAGACAGACTATGGAACAGAGAAGCACCCAGCTCATCTTCTGTGACAGCTCTGTTCCCAAGCGGGAATTCAATCTTTATGATACGATGCGCAGACTTTTGCGGGAGGGTGGTATCCCTGACGAGGAGATCGCCTATATTCACGATGCCAATACCGAGCTCCGAAGGGAGAAGCTCTTTGAGAAGGTGCGCCGTGGAGAGGTTCGCATTCTCTTGGGATCAACCTTTAAGCTGGGGCTGGGTGTGAATGTGCAGAACAAGCTTCTGGCCCTCCACCATTTGGATGTACCTTGGCGGCCTGCGGATATGACCCAACGAGAGGGCAGGATCTTGCGACAGGGCAACGAAAATGACTGCATCCGCATCTTCCGCTATATCACGGAAGGGAGCTTCGATGCCTATTCCTGGCAGCTTTTGGAGACCAAACAGCGCTTTATCGTCGGTCTGCTTTCCGGCTCCTGGGAGGAGCGCAGTGGGGAGGACATCGAGGATACAGTGCTAAATTATGCAGAGGTCAAGGCTCTGGCCATCGGCAGTCCTCTGATCAAACGGAGGGTGGAGCTGTCCAACGAAGTCTCCCGTCTGCTGACCCTGCAAAGGAAACGGGGAGAAAGCCGCATCCTCCTCCAAAAAGAAGGGGAGGAGCTGAAAGCGAAAATTCGCCGACAGAAGGAACTGATCAGCCACTGCGACGAGGATCGGCAATTCTGCAGTTCTGAGGAAAAGCTGAGCCGACGGGAGGAGCGAAAACAGCTACGCACCCTACTTTTCCAAGCTGTGAAGGAACACGATGCCTCTCGTGGAGAGGTGCTTCTGACCCAATATCGGGGCTTTGACCTTCTTTTACCCGGAGATATGAACCCGGATAAACCCCATCTCTACCTCCGCCGCAGGGGAAAGTATCCTGTGGAGTTGGGCAAGGCGGAGATCAGCTACCTGTCCCGTGTGGATCATGTGCTGGAGGGCTTGGGACAGCATCTGGAGAGACTGCAACAGACCTTAGGGGAGCAGGAGCAACGGCTCCATGCGTTGGAGACGGAACTGCTCCGAGACGAGGACTATGACCGTGCGCTTCGGGAATGCCGTCACAGTCTCCGCCAAATCGATCGGGAATTGGGTCTGGAGGGAGAAGGAAAGGAATAATCAGAAGATTATTGTTGCTATTTCTCCCTTTTTTCGCTATAATATAGGAGAAAGCAGAGCTTCAAAAATAGAATTCCGACCCAAATCTATGGAAAGGGAGACAAGGAATGGATACAAAGATATATCAGTTAGGTGCTACGAGCATTCTCCTGCGTCCCGGACCTGTGACCTTGGTGGAGGATGGGGCAATAGAGACCTTCCAAAGGGATACCTTGGGGACGGATGATCCCATTATGATACAGGGGATCGAGGCAGATCTGTCCTTTTTGAGACAGTGGGAACCCTCGGTATACACAGGAGGCTACGAGCTTCGCCATAACGCAGGCCGCAGTTTTCTGCTGAATCACTGGATGACGAAGCGCTTTGCCTACGGTGTTTACTTTGACGAGCTTCACAGCGACCTGCCTTTGAAAATCTATTGTAGCCCGGAGGCCGTGCCGGAGCTGCGGATCAGCCCTCTGCGGCTTATGGCCTCCGTAGGTCTGCACCATCGGATGCTCCGCCGCCGCAGTGGAGTGCTCCACGCATCCTACATTGGCTATAAGGGCAGGGCGATCCTTTTTGCCGCTCCCTCTCAGGTGGGCAAGTCCACTCAGGCAGAGCTATGGCGGCGCTATGCAGGGGCAGAGGTCATCAACGGCGACCGCGCCCTCCTCTATCCCGTAGGGGACAAATGGTATGCAGGGGGTTATTTTACAAGTGGCTCTTCCGGCATATGCAGGAATGTGAGGCTACCTTTGGCCGCCATTATTCTATTGGAGCAAGGCCCTGACAATGCCCTTTGGCATGCCACGGAAAAGGAAGGGATCCGTAGTCTGCTTTCCGGTCTGGAAAGCTTCCACTGGGATGTGGAGGATTTGGATCTTGCCCTTTCACTGGCAGGGGAGCTGGCGAGGGAGCTGCCCATTGTCCACTTCCGCTGTACCCCGGAGGAGGAGGCAGTTACCGTCCTTCGTAATGAATTAGAGATAAGGGGGATTTTATGCTGATTTCCGATCATTTATTTCGAAAAGCCTCACTGAAGCAAATTCCGTTGAGTGTCTCTATGGAGCTTTCTCCGGTGTGCAATTTCCGCTGTAAAATGTGTTATGTTCGCAAAACCGAGGAACAGATTCGGGCAGAGGGGAAAACCATTGCGAATTGGGAGCGCTGGCTGGAAATTGCCAAGGAGCTGAGAGAGGCAGGGACTCTCTACCTTCTGCTGACAGGAGGAGAGCCTTTCCTGTATCCCAATTTTCGGCAATTGTATGAGGAACTGCACCGCATGGGCTTCCTGATCATGATCAACACCAACGGCACCATGATCACGGAAGAAACTCTGCAGTGGCTCAGAGAAATGGCACCCCATCGGGTGAATCTGACCCTATACGGTGGTAGCCCGGAGACCTATGGGCGAATTTGCGGCAACCCCGCAGGCTATGACCGTGCCATGTTTGCCCTGAAGTCCTTGAAGGAGATGGGTGTTCCCACGGTGGTCAATGCCAGTATGATCCCGGAAAATGCCGAGGATCTGGAAAAGATCATGGCTGTGGGAAAGGGCTTGGGACTGAATACACGGATCAGCACCTATATGTTCCCTCCCGTACGCAGAGAGGCCGAGGAGACGGATTCCCGTTTCACCCCTCGGGAGGCGGCAAAGATTTTCCTTCGGAAATCTCTGGTGCAATGGGGGCAGGAGCGCTGTATCCAGCAATTCCGCGCAAGGCAGGAACAGATCCGAGAGGCTTCTCAGGAGGACTGGGGTTGCCATCAGGAAGAATTTATGCGCTGTCGTGCCGGCAGAAGCAGTTTCTGGATCTCCTGGGACGGAACGATGAGCGCCTGTGGTCTTATGGGCTTCCCCAAGACCTACAATGCCTTTGAGGGCTCTATTTTGGAGAAGTGGAAGGATCTGACCGCCGCTGTTCGGGAAGCCGCGGTTTTGCAGAATTGCTATGGCTGTGAGCTGAGAGAAATCTGCAAGCCCTGTGCCGCAACGGTCTATGCAGAAACCGGGCAAACCGATGGGAAAGCCCCCTATCTTTGTGAAACGGCACGTTGTATACAAGAGGAGATCACCTTATATTTGGAGGAACATACAAATGGATCATAAGAAGATAGATGCACAGGACAACAAGCTTCCCAAGTGGGTACTTTATGCCGCAGTGGGCTTCGTTGTGCTCTTTGCGGCAGTACTGCTGATCATCGTCAATGCAAAAACCAAGGGGACACAGAGGCCTCCTGTCAGAACAGAGCAGGCTACGACCCTTCCTACAGGTGGGGAAGAGCTACAGAATACGGCATCCACCTCTTCTGCCGACTCTACGGAAAGTATTTCGGAGGTCACACAGGGACAGAATCCCCAGCAGGGGGAAAGTGTAGACGCGCAAGATCCCACCTCCCAACCTGAGCAGACCGATCCCATCCCCACTATGGATGAGGGTGCGCCCTATGAAGACCGTCTGGCGGCAGCTATGGTCATCGGCATCTCTATGCAGTATGCAGAGTTCGAGTTCGAGGGCATCTATGCCGCTTCAGAGACCTCTATGGGGAATTACATGAACAGTGCAGGTGCCTATGTGGTCTTCCGTGGAGACGGTCAGTGGCTGGCGCTGAGATCTCAGCCCATTGCCGCCGAGCGTAGTGATAAGGGTACAGCAGATCTGTATCTGCCTGCCCTCGGCTATGCCACCTATGAGCTTGTCGATCCCCAAACCGTCCCCGGCACAGGTCTGCGAGAGCTGCAATTAGAGGATCTGGAGGAGCTGATCCTCCAATCCGCTCAAGTCACCATCATAGAACGCTGATACAATAAGCAAGCAAAGGACTACGGCAAAGCAAAACTTGCCGTAGTCCTTTTCCTTATTATTTTCAAAGTCCCATTTATGGAGCTGTTTTTCTGTGGGAGCAGCCTTTCCCTCTCAAAGGGAGGACAGGGGGAGGAATGGGAATATCTGCCGCTATGGTGGAGGTGGTAGAAAAAAGCAGGGGCGCCTTTCGGCGCCCCTGTGGGGGATCATGAGATCAGAGACTTGCGAAGAGGAGGATGACCTTGGTGGCCTGGGCACGGGTTGCAAGACCCTGAGGCTCCAGATAGACGCCTTCCTTAGCGTAGGTGACCACACCGTTGATCAGACCCTTTTCGACAGCCCATGCCATAGCTTCCACGGCATAGGGGTAGATGATGCTACCGTCCTCAAAGTCATCGAAGTTGACCTCGCCCTCGAACTTCTCGCCGCTGAGACGGTACAGCATGGCCACCATCTGCTCACGGGTGATGTTCCGATTCGGGCCGAAGGTGTCTTCGGTGATACCCATAATGACACCGATACTGCTCAGATATACCACAGCATCTGTGTACCACTCAGCTTCCAGATCCTTGAAGGGATTCTCCAGACCCTCTGCGGAGGGAGAGCCTACGAGACGGTACAGCATGCTGGCAAACTGTGCACGGGTCAGGAGGCCTTCCGGATCGAAGATGCCTTCCTTCATGCCGCTGACAAGGCCCAGGTTAGCGGCCTTGACAACATAGTCAAAGTACCATGCACCCTCGTACAGATCGGTGAAGGGATTGGGCAGCTCTTCCGGCTTTTCGGTAACGATAACGATACGGCCTTCACCGTTGATGTCGCTGTAGTTTGCACCCAGAACACTGTTGTCGGCCTTAATGGTAGCTTCGGGGAAGGACTTTGCATAGTTGGCAAGTACCATGTAGTCTTCCATGACATAGTCCTTGACATTGGTGGCGCCGTCAAACATTGCGAAGCCGTCGCCCAGATCACGGAGGGTGTAGTTGTAGCCTGCCATCTTGTAGGTCTTGGTCAGATCCAGCTTCTCGCCACCGACGGTGACGTTCTTGACACGGTATTCGCCGGTGGGAGCACCGGTCCATACACCCTTTTCGTCTGCCTGTACGGTGGAGGGGATGTAGCTGTGGATCTCATAGGTCACACCGGAAACATGGAGGAAGCCGCCGTTTTCTCCTGCGCCGACGTTCTTAGCGCCCCATTCCAGAGCATCCAAGATCTGCTGACCGGTAACCTCGATGAGGCAAGCAACATTGCCGAAGGTGTGTACGGTCTTGGTGGTCTTGTAGGAGATGTCCCCAACAGGCATATCGGCACGGATGCCGCCGCCGTTCATAATGGCAATGTCAACACCCAAGCCCTCGGTAACGTCGAACAGATAGTACAGAGCATCTGCTGCGAAGTCGCCCAGGTTGGTCTCCTGCTTACGGATGAGTCTGCCTTCGTCGCCGTTGATGCGGAAGTCGACCTCGTTCTTTGCGATGACCTCGCCCAAGAGAGTGTCAACCTCTGCTGCCCAAGCATCCTCAATGGCCTTGACAGTCTCATCGACCTTGGTATACTCGGTGATCAGCTCAGTGGAGATGCCTTCTGCATTGATGGTCATCTTACCCACAGCGTTCAGATATTCGCCGGTCTGGGTCAGGAGAACGGACTTGCCGTCCTTGCCCTTGACTTCCTTGCCGACCACAGTGCTATGGCTATGACCGTCGATGAATGCGTCCAGACCGGAAACATTCGCGATCAGCTCTTCGGAGGTCCAGGGGGAGGAAGAGGGATCGTCGCCCAAGTGACCCAGAGCGATGACATAGTCAACACCTTCGGACAGGAGGTAGTCGATCCGTTCCTGAACGACAGCATACAGCTCCTTGCCGTCAGTGCCGCCGTCGATGCCGTAGATGTAGTTGCCGTTCTCGTCCATGAAGTAGGCGGGAGTGGACTTGGTGAAGGTCTCGGGAGTGGTAATGCCCACGAAACCGATGGTGGTGTCCCCAAAGCTTTGACGGATCACACCGGGAAGCACAGTGCCGCCACGCTTGCCGTTCTTCAGGTGATGGAAGTTAGCGGAGATATAGTTAAACTCTGCCTTGTCCATGAGCTCCAGGGCCCGTTCCATGCCGTAGTCAAATTCGTGATTACCCAGAGTTGCAACATCGTAGCCGGCGGCATTCATCAGCTCGATGATGGTTTCGCCCTTGTCCATAGAGCCGTAAGCAGTGCCTTGGACGTGGTCGCCTGCGTCAACCAGAAGGACGGGCTTGGACTGGGAGAGATATTCGTCTTTCAGAGCGGCAATGTTGGAATACTTCAGACCTTCATTGTTGATGTAGGTGTGGATGTCGTTGGTATAGAGGATAACGATCTCGTCATCATCCATTTCTTCAAACTCTACCTTGTAGAAATTGAAGGTGTAAGCAGCGCCGCCGCTCTGGAGGCCGTAGGTGGTAAAGCCACTGTAGTATTCCAGATACTGGTTGTGGTTGCCGTTGTAGTTTGCACCTACGTTGTGGACATAGTAGCCACCGTCGGTTTCTTCAAAGTTCCAACGGGCGCAGTCGGTAATTTCTTCTGCCATGCTCAGACCGTTGCCGGTGGGAGCAGATGTCATGACCACACTGCCATTGCCGGCAAAGGCGAAAGTGCCATCGCCCGTTTCTACGACGGTGAACATCGCCTCGAGGGTGTCGGTGCCTGCCTGCTTGATACCTGTGTCGCTTACACCGGTAGTAACATCAGCGGAAGGAGCCAGCTTGGAGCCGGAAGGGTTGGAGGTGACCAGACTGTTGCTGCCTGCGTGGTAGATCAGGACGGCATCGCCCTGCTTCAGGGTGTTGGGGTCAACCAGATTGCCGATGATGGAGCCTTCGGCCTTGCCGGCGACGATCTCGCCGGAGTAGGTGATCTTCCAGTTAGAGGGAGCGGGGGAAACACCGCCCTTGGCCTTGGTCTCAGCGGTGAGCCATTCTGCGATCAGATCCTGCACCACACCGCCACCCAGATCATCGGTCTGAGACCAGATGGCATCCTCGGTGGAGTACTGTGCAAAGGGGCCGTTGCCCAGATGGTAGTTGTTCACAGCAAAGATATAGGTCTCGTCCAGCTTGAACTCCTTGCCATTGGCAAAGCCGCTGATCTCAACACGATCACCCTTTTCCTTGGACATATCGTAAACAAAGTCCAGACCATAGAAAATGGGGTTGGTGAAGTCATCACCGATGGTACCGAAAACGGGAGTGCCGGAGGCAGTGTTGACGGACAGTCTCTCGGAAGCATTGAATTCCAGAACATCCTTGATCTGCTGACCGGTCAGGGGGATCAGATACAGGGTGTTGTCATACTTGTAGAGCTGATAGATCTTCTTCATATTCATGGTGCCGGGCTGTACGGTATAGCCGCCGCTGACGACCACGGAGGTAGAGGACATGTCTACGGTCAGGTGATCCAGACCGGTCTTCTTGTACAGCTCTGCACGCTGAGTCTCGCTTGCATACTTTTCGGCCAGGTACTTACTGCCCATAGCCATCTGTGCGCGACCTACAATATCCATTGTGTCGGTCTGCTCCATATAGAACTTGGTGGACTTGGACCAATTTCCATCCAGAATGATACCGCATTCCTGATTGACATACTCGGTAGCCAGTTCCACATAGGGAGCCATCTTTGCCTTCAGGCCTGCATCTGCAGCCTTGGTGCTCAGACCGATGACGGAGTTATCCTTGATGTACAGCTTGCCGTTTGCATCCACGGCGAAAACGGTCTTGGTCAGGTTGTTGCCTGCACCATTGACCACCAGAACCTGCTTGCCGTCCTTGTCGGCATAGGTCTTGCCGGAGTAGGAGGAGCTGTGGTCGTGACCTGCAATGACCATATCAATGCCGCTGTTGTACTTGATCATGGACAGGATCTGATTCTCGGAGTTCACGCCGAACTTGATGTCGGAGGGAGCTGCGCCGTCGCCCAGACCGGAGTGATAGGCTACGATGACCAGATCAGCACCCTGGGCCTTGACCTCGGCAACATACTTCTCAGCTTCCCATGCCATGGAGCCGGTGGTGTTGTCGGGATGGGCAAAGACGATGCCGGGATAGTTGTCGGGAACGTCCCAACGGGGGCAGTCGGTGTTCTCGAAGCCGATGATGGCGATCTTGTAGGTCTTGCCATTCAGGGAGAATTCCTTGAACATATAAGGGGTGAAAACATTCTCGCCGCTTGCTTCGTAATACAGGTTTGCACAGAGAGATTCGACCTTGTTGCCCTTGGTCTCGTCTGCCAAATAGGCACGAACCTCTTCCATCAGATCCCATGCGTAGTTGAACTCATGGTTGCCGATGGTGGCTGCGTCGAAGCCGATCTCCTTCAGAGCCAGAGCCATAGGGTTGGGCAGCTCAGTCAGACCCTGCTTCTGCAGTGAAAGCTGATAGCTGGAGACGGGAGTGCCTTGGTAGGTGTCACCGTTGTCCAGAAGGATCACATTGTCATAAGACTGACGGATCTCCTTGACTGCGGTTGCTACGTTGAGCATGCTATTGGACATGTTGGTGTCGTTGAGTACATTCTTGTCCCACACACGGCCATGCATATCGGTGGTGGAGAGCACGACGAACTCATTGGCAGTATCCTCTGCTGCAAAAACAGCCAGAGGAGCGATGCCGAGGAGCATTGCCAGTACGCAAAGCAGGGCAATGCTACGGGTGAACAGGTGCTTCATATTTGGTTCCTCCTTTGTGAAAAAGATTTTGGAATACCTGCACCCTTATTTTACTCCATAGCAACGATTATTTCAAGGATTTCCGTGTCGAAAGGGGGAAAATGGGCAAAATATACAAATGATGGTGGACTTTTTCTGGTGTTTCCTACATATCCTCAAGGAGAAATCCTTTTTTCACAAAAAATAAAAAAATCAGTCCCAAAATCAGGATTTTATGCTATAATAATATCTGTCGGATAAGTCGCTATAGGGAGACACGGCTGTCTCATGCCGTGTTCACAGGCTTGCAGGCATATACCCTGACAGGAGGAGTAGACTATGACAACAGAACAATTGACCACACTATTAAATACGGATGCGGTGGCAGTCATGGAACGGGATCGCTTGCAGTACCTCGCTCGGATCCGCAAGGCGGCGGATGTGATCGCGGCCAATGCCGCAGAGCGCCCCATCGTCCTTTTGGCCGGTCCCTCCGGCTCCGGCAAGACCACCACAGCCCTGCTGATCGAACGGGAGCTGGAGAATCGAGGGCTGGGCTGTCATACCTTGCAGATGGATCACTATTTTTCTCCCCTGAAGCCCCAAGAGCTTGCACTGCTTAAGGAGAACAAGCTGGATCTGGAGCAGCCCTCTCGGGTTGACGGGCCCTTCTTCCGACAGCAGCTTGGACAGCTCCTGAGAGGGGAAAGGGTAGAACTGCCTCGCTATGATTTTATAGAAAGTAAGCGGGTCTTTGACGGACACACCCTGCAGAGGAAGCCCGGGGAGATTGTCATTATGGAGGGTATCCACGCCTTGAACCCGGAGGTCAGCGGCTATGGGGAGCAGACCACCCGTGTTTATGTTAGTGTCCGCACCCGTGTGACCATGCAGGACGGCTCTGTCCTCCACCCCTCCAAGATCCGCCTAGCTCGCCGCATCCTACGGGATCACACCGGTCGAGGCAGAAATATCTTAGACACCGTAGGCATGAAGGAAAAGGTGGATGCAGGGGAGCGCAAGTACATCATGCCCTATAAGCCCAATGCTCACATTGACATCGACACCTTCTATTCCTCCGAGCTTGGTGTTTACCGCCCCTACTTACTGGAGGAACTGAAGGGCATCCTTCCTCTTTATCCCGAGCTTGCGGACCTTGTACATACGATGGAGGAGCTTCCCGACATTCCTTCGGACTTAGTACCCAAGGACTCCTTACTCAGAGAGTTCATCGGCGGCAGTGAACTGAATTACTAAACCCAGCGCCCCGGAGCAAAGCGAAAAGCAATGCCCCGGGGCGTTTCAGTGTACAAGAAAGGAATTTGAAGGCTATATTTTTGTGGAGGAAA
>JAFOZC010000140.1 GCA_017391305.1 Oscillospiraceae bacterium
AAATATTTTTGTCGTTTCCTCGTTTTTGTTGTTTACAAAATGAGATTTTAGTGATAAAATGAATCTGTCTGTAAAGAAATACTTTTAGGAGGTATTCATTTTGGCAAGAAAACTCAAGACAATGGACGGCAATACCGCCGCCGCTCATGTCAGCTACGCATTTACAGAAGTAGCAGGCATCTACCCCATCACCCCCTCCAGCCCCATGGCCGACTATGTCGACCAGTGGTCTGCACAGGGTCGCAAGAACATCTTCGGCAGCCGTGTTAAGGTCGTCGAGATGCAGTCCGAAGCAGGCGCAGCCGGCACAGTACACGGCTCCCTGGCAGCAGGCGCTCTCACCACCACCTACACCGCTTCTCAGGGTCTCCTGCTGATGATCCCCAACATGTACAAGATCGCCGGCGAGCTGCTGCCCTGCGTGTTCCATGTCTCTGCCCGTACCGTGGCAAGCCATGCCCTGAACATCTTCGGTGATCACTCCGACGTATACGCATGCCGTCAGACCGGCTTTGCTATGCTCTGCGAGACCAACACTCAGGAAGTTATGGATCTGGGCGCTGTTGCTCATCTGGCTTCCATCGAGGGCCGTGTTCCCTTCATCAACTTCTTTGACGGTTTCCGTACCTCCCACGAGATCCAGAAGATCGCTATTTGGGACTACGAGGATCTGAAGGAAATGTGCGACATGGATGCTGTCAAGGCATTCCGCAAGCACTGCCTGAACCCCGAGCGCCCCGTTATGCGCGGCTCTCACGAGAACGGCGACACCTTCTTCCAGCACCGTGAGGCCTGCAACGGCTACTACAACGCTCTGCCTGAGATCGTTGAGAAGTACATGGGCAAGGTCAATGAGAAGCTGGGCACCAACTATCAGCTCTTCAACTACTACGGCGCACCCGATGCCGACCGTGTCATCATCGCCATGGGCTCCATCAACGACGTAGCAGAAGAAGTCATCGACTACATGAACGCCAACGGCGAGAAGGTCGGCCTCATCAAGGTCCGCCTGTACCGTCCCTTCCGTGCAGACAAGCTCCTTGCAGCCATCCCCGAGACCTGCAAGAAGATCGCTGTTCTGGACCGTACCAAGGAGCCCGGCTCCCTGGGCGAGCCCCTGTTCCTGGACGTGGTTACCGCTCTGGCAACCGCAGGCCGCAACATCCCCGTCATCGGCGGTCGCTATGGCCTGGGCTCCAAGGACACTCCCCCCTCCTCCATCTTTGCTGTCTATGAAGAGCTGGCAAAGGACGAGCCCAAGAGACAGTTCACTCTGGGCATCAATGACGATGTGACCAACCTCTCTCTGGAAGAGAAGCCCTCCCCCAACACCGCTGCAGAAGGCACCATCGAGTGCAAGTTCTGGGGTCTTGGCGGCGACGGCACTGTTGGCGCTAACAAGAACTCCATCAAGATCATCGGTGACCATACCGATAAGTTCGTACAGGCTTACTTCCAGTACGACTCCAAGAAGACCGGTGGCGTGACCATCTCCCACCTGCGCTTCGGCGACAAGCCCATCAAGAGCCCCTACTACATCAACAAGGCCGACTTCGTGGCTTGCCATAACCCCTCTTACATCATCAAGGGCTTCAAGATCGTCAACGACGTCAAGCCCGGTGGCGTATTCCTGATCAACTGCCAGTGGGACGAGAAGGAGCTGGCCGAGCATCTGACCGCAGAGGCCAAGCGCTATATCGCCAAGAACAACATTCAGCTCTACACCATCAACGCCATTGACCTGGCTGAGAAGGTCGGCATGGGCAAGCGTACCAACACCATTCTCCAGTCCGCATTCTTCGCACTGGCACAGGTTCTCCCCGCAGAAGAGGCTATCAAGTACATGAAGGCCGCTGCAGAGGCTTCCTATGCTAAGAAGGGCATGGACGTTGTTGAGAAGAACTGGAATGCCATTGATGCCGGTGCTACCGCATTCACCAAGATCGACGTTCCCGCCGCATGGGCAGAAGCTGCCGATGCAGAGGAAGAGCTCGTCCTTGAGGGTAAGCCCGAGCTGGTCAAGATGGTCAAGAACATCCTCAACCCCATCGGCAAGATGGACGGCGACAGCCTGCCCGTTTCTGCCTTCATGGATCATGTTGACGGTCAGTTCGAGATCGGTGCTGCCGCTTACGAGAAGCGCGGCGTTGCCGTTCTGGTTCCCGAGTGGGATGCCGACAAGTGCATCCAGTGCAACAACTGTGCATATGTATGTCCCCATGCTACCATCCGTCCCTTCGCTCTGACTGAGGAAGAGGTCGCAGCTGCTCCCGCAGGTGCAAAGATCCGTCCCATCAAGGCCGGCAAGGGCAAGGGTGTCTATCAGTATGCTATGGCAGTATCTCCCCTGGACTGCATGGGCTGTGGCGTCTGCGTAGGCGTCTGCCCCACCAAGGCTATCACCATGAAGCCCCAGGAGAGCCAGCTTGCCGAGCAGGAAACCTTCAACTACATGGTTTCCAAGGTTGCTCCCAAGCCCGAGATCGAGGACAACACTGTGAAGGGCAGCCAGTTCAAGCAGCCCATGCTTGAGTTCTCCGGCTCCTGCGCAGGCTGTGCAGAAACCAGCTACGCTCGCCTGGTGACCCAGCTGTTCGGTGATCGTATGTATATCTCCAACGCTACCGGCTGTTCCTCCATCTGGGGCGGTCCTGCTGCTACCTCTCCCTACTGCGCTAACGCTGAGGGTCATGGTCCTGCATGGTCCAACTCCCTGTTCGAGGACAACGCTGAGCATGGTCTGGGTATGTACACCGCTCAGGCAGTAATCCGTGAGTCCCT
>JAFOZC010000141.1 GCA_017391305.1 Oscillospiraceae bacterium
CAACGATGAGTTCTCAACGCTGGAGATATATGGAGGCACGGTTTCTTCTTATGCAGAAGCCCCGGACAATGGCGGAGGTATTTTAAATCAAGTGGATGCAAGTACTACGGTTTACGGCGGACAGATCACAGCTACCGCCGGCCCCGGTATTTGCAACTGGGCCTACGTGGATATATATGGTGGTGAGGTCCACTCCGATCATGGATCCGGTATTGTCAACTGGTATGATGTGTATATGTACGATGGCGATATCAGCTCTGACAATGGGTATGGTATTGAAAACTATTCGTATCTATACATGACTGACGGCAAGGTTCACTCTGCAGAGAGTGTAGGTATCTATAATGAGAGCGACGCAACTTTGTCCGGTGGAGAGGTAATCTCCCTTAAGGACTATGGTATCTATCAGAACGGCAGACTGGATATGTCCGGGGATCCTGTGGTCAACGGCATGACAGTGGACATCTATCTGCCGGCGGAGAGAGTCATCACCATTATAGACGAGCTTGTGCCTGTGGCAGGGGAGACCTACTGCGTAGAGACTGAGGTCAAGCCCACTGTGGATGCTCCAGTAGTACAGTTTACAGAGGATTGGGAGATCTACGCAACAGATCCCGAGATCTTTACCCAGAATAATCCTGCCTATACCATCGGCACTGTGGCAGAGGGTGAGTATCTCGATGTTGAGGCAAGTCCGGAGCTCCATATCAAGGGACACGTCCATGTGACCAAGGACGGCACGAAGATCCTGTACGATGTTGCCTTTACCCAGGAGCTGATCGATACCCGAGGCGAGAACCTCCCCCTGGGCAACTATCTGGTGGTAGAGGATGTGGAGTCTGCCAAGCTCATCGCCTTCAGAGAGGCAGGAGACAACCATATTTGCCTGCAGGGACATACGGTCAATATTACCTATAAAGGTGAGAGACCGGGTCTTGAACTGCGACAGGGTACCGGCAAGGCATTGAACCTGCGGATCGACGACTGTGCTGCAGTCTGCGGCACCATCCACGCAAACTGGTTCGGCTTCTATAATTATGCAGTCAATGAGAGCTTTACTTCTGGCGAGATCCGTCTTGTAAACGGTAATCTCAACTGGCTGCAGACGGGCAATGGTGGACTCTTTAACTACCGTATCGGTGGAGCTATCAGAGGTAGCATAATTGTGGAGGGCGGCTCCATTACAGGATATAACTACGGCCTGTACCCCTATGATCCCAACTATGCTGCACCGAAGGGAAGCGTTATTACCGTTTGTGGTGGCTTGATCGATGCCAATATAGATGGCCTGGAGATTGACTCCGGCAGATTTATTATGTACGGCAGTCCCGTGATCTATGGCAAGACCACGGATATTAACCTCTACAAGAATATGATCATCGAGATCCCTCAGGCACTGATCCCCCCTGTGACGGAGGACGGCTATACGGAGGCATACTCTGTACTGACCTATATCAATCCCACGGCGGAGAAGCCCGTCCGCTTCACCAGAGGCTGGGGCGAGAATGCAGATTTGGATTACATCCCCTTCTACAGCCCCAAGGGTTATCTGGTCCGTGAGATGGACTATACCTATACCAACGAAGCAGGCGAGACCGTTACCACCAAGGAGCTGTATTTAGTGCTTCCCGAGATCACCGTACCCTTCTACGCGATCCAGGGAGAGCGTGCAGAGGCTACTGTTGACACTCTGGTAGAGAGAATCATCCATGCATACAACGAATCCGGTATGATTTTCCGTGATCCCACCGGGTATACAGTAGAAGGCCTGACTATGGTACCTGTGACACAGGTTCACTGGCCTGATGAAGCACCTCCCGAAGACCTTAGCCCCGATGAGCTGGAGGATTGGTATGAGGATCGGATGGACGAGAACAGCAAGATCTCCTTTGCCGAGCAGAAGGAAGGAGACACTGTTACGGGCTATACATGGACAGCCAATGTAGACGGCAGCTATGCAAGAACCCTTAAGCTCACCTTCCGGGATGAGAAATTCATCGCTAAGAAGGGTGACTACGATATCGACTACACTCTTAATGTTAAGCTGAATATCAAGGTCTTTGATGTCAAGGAGAACGTATATGTCCTTGACTACGGCATGGATACAGATCTGGGTAAGTCCCTGTACCTGAGGGATGTGCTCCCCGGCACGCTCCTGGGCAAGGAGCCTGTGGCAGAGGACGAGGATCCCACCACCGAGCTGTGGATCGACGGCTATACATCCGAAGAGCCCACCTATCATAGGGCAGACGATGGCATCGGCGGCTTCCTGCAGGTTAAGGACTATGCACTTGCCCGAGAGCAGGACGAAGACACTTCCAAGCTACTGATCAAGAGTGATATGGGCGAGTTTACCGCATACAAGGATGGCAGTGGAATGATCTATTCTCCCACCGTCATAATGGAACAGGGAGACACGCTCCACCTGGTATATCGTGCTATGGAGAAGAACCTTATGGATCAGCTCCGTGAGCAGGGTGGCGTTCCCAATGTGGGCGAGGAAGTGAGCCCCACTATGGGTATCGACTTCTATAAGACTGTGACCATCCTTCCTGCCAACGTGGTATACTACGAGGACAGCTTTGCCGGTCTGGCTTGGTACGACGATGAGGAAGCTGTGATCACTGTGGTTGAGGCTGGTACTTCCACCAACCGTCCCCAGGATGTCACCGATTCCGACGAATACGGCAACAATTCCGATTATACTTATGCTCCCGATACCTATACAGGCAGTGGCGGCACCTACAAGGATATTGTCATAAAGGGAGACGGAACGGTTCTGAGCTTTACCTTTACAGGTACGGGCTTCGACCTGCTGGGCACGACGGATGCAAAGAGCGGCATGCTGGAATACATCATCCATACCCTTGACGAACAGGGGGACGAGACGGAGCTGTACCGTGGCGTCTTGGATACAGAATATCCGGTAGGCGAGATCCATGAAGCACCCCTGCTGCACAAGGAGCTGCCCTACGGACGCTACAGAGTCGAGATCAACGGCTGGGTAGAGTACGATTGGGACGCAACCGAGGGATGGGTTTATGACGAGGAGCTGGGTTGGGCTCTGCCTCCCGTGATCCCTGCCTACCTCCGCCTGGACGGTGTGCGGATCTATAACGCACTGTCTTATGAGGATGCAGACCGTGAGCACTATGCAGAGGGCGAGAAGGAGGCTTCCTTCCGCCAGCTCAGAGATATGCTCCTAAACGGCGAGGCAGCCGCCGCTTCCTTCGACAATGAGGGCAGATTCCAGTTAGGCAGCGGTCTCATCTCCTATGTTGAGACCGGTCGTGAGGGCATGAGCTATAAGGGCAATGCCGTATCCTCTATGGATGCATATCTGCTGGCAGGCCCCAACAACGAGGTCTACTTTAACTCCGATACCCAGTCTATCGTATTCTATGTCAAGGAGACTGAGGCAGAGGCCCACAGACTCCAGATCGGCATCCGCAATCTGAACCCCAAGGCATTCGGCAGTGACGGAGCTCCCACAGCTCCCGGTGTGGTGGTCCTGGGTGTAGATGAGAAGGGTGAGCCCCAGGTCATCACTCTTGTAGACGGAGAGGGCAGAGCCATCGGCTATACAGAGCAGTATTACACCGTGGATTATACCAAGTGCGTAAAGGAAACCATCGGCACCGAGGAATACTACCGTGTGGTCATTAGCTCTAATAAGAATGCGCCCTTCTGTATCAGCAATGTGAAGTACGCAGGGCTTGCCTTTGCCGAGATCCCTCAGAAGGAGCAGGATCTCAGCTACGATGCACAGGGACTGCCTGTAGGAGAGAGCAAGGATATGCCCAACCTCCACGGACTTGTATGGCAGCTGCGCAGAGCCTACGGGATGCTCCCGGAGGATGAGCTTGAGGAGCCTGTAGACGAGAGCCTGACCTTGATGGCGATCTCTCTGAGCCTGCAGAGCAGTATCGGCATGAATATCTATGTTAACGATGCTGTGATCGGGGACTATGATGAGGTCTATGTATCTGTGGAGAAGCTCTATGCAGACGGCGTATACGAGACAGCAAAGCTGGATGCCTATACCCCTGCACAGGCTGGTGGCATGGCTTGCAGGAGCTATTGCTACAACGATCTGACCGCTAAGGAAATGACCGCCACCGTCCGTATCACCCTATACGGTGTCAAGGACGGGGTAGTGACCCGTGGTGAGCTCCGCGACTACAGCGTACTGACCTATGCCAAGAACACCTTGGCTAAGGCTGTGGCTCCCGGTCTCAAGACTCTGCTTGTGGATATGCTGAACTACGGCGCACAGGCACAGGAGTACTTCGGCTTCCATGAGGAGTTCCTTGCCAACAGCACCCTTACTGCACAGGAGCAGGCACTGGCAACGGTAGCCGAGCCCGATATCCGCTCTTACATGGTGCAGGATGATCCCACCATCCCCGGCAGCGGCAGCTACGGCCTCAGTGTTGTAGGTGCATCCCTGAGTCTGAAGGACAAGGTAGAGCTGAACTTCTACCTGACACCTGTGACAGATACCGTAGAGGACAAGACCATGGTTATTGTCTACACCAACGACAAGGGCGAGGAGATCACCGCAGAGATCGAAGCCCGTGACTTTGTTGCAGATTCCTCCGGACGGTACAAAGCTACCTTCAGCGAACTGACTGCCAAGGATATGCGCACTGTGGTAACCTGCTACATGGTAGACGGAGACGGTGTCCGTGTCAGCAATGCCATGACCTACAGCATCGAGAGCTATGCTGCAGCCAAGATCGGCAACGACACACTCAAGCCTCTGCTGATGGCTATGATGAAGTACGGCGATTCTGCCGAGAGCTTCTTCCGGCCTCGGAATGAGGATTGAACGAAGAGAGAAAGGAGTATTTACAATGAAAAGAACCTATGTAAAGCCTGAACTGCTGGTAGAGCGTTTCGCTCTGACCCAGACTCTCTCCACTTGCAGTGTGCTCATCGGCTTCCATGATCAGAAGTGCATCTTGGGGGATGTGGACTCCACACCCGGGATGAAGATGATCGCAGTCCGTGGCTATTTTGCCCCCGATGCCTGTGAGCGCATGGTCACGGATGCAGATGCCACCGACGGTATGTGCTATCATATCAGTGTGAATATGGTCTTCTCGTCTTGAGTGAGCATTGCTGAGAAGGAAAGCGATCCTTTATACCAATTGATGGAAAGCATAATAAAAAACCACGCCGGATTCCCACGATTCCACATCGGGGGAGTCCGGCCGATTTATACTTGTTTATCAAGAAACAGTATTATAAGCGCCTTTCTTTCTAAGATGGAGCCTGAGAGTTATTGACATTTCTTGCACTACATGATACAGTAAAGACAGAAGGAACGAATGAGAAAATTGTTCGGGAAATTCGGATTATTTGTCCTATTACGGACTATAGGAGGATACTTTATGCATTTTTACTACAGAAAATTCTACAAAAAAGTCACTCGACGGTTCCTTAGCCTTCTTTTGGCTGCGGTTCTGCTTTCGGGCTGTGTGGGGGGAGCCTTTGCGGCGAGTCCCTCATCCGACGGCAATGTAAGTGCTACCCTTGCCTACACACTGAAGGGCCTTCCTCTGGGAAGAGCTGTACAGAATTTCTATGTAGGCGCTCGTTATATTTACATTACCCAGCGTGTAGATGCCACCACCTATGTATCCCGCCTGAAGATCGAGGGAGATATTGCCACCTATATGGATCGCATGACCATGAATAACTGCGGTCACGGTCAGTCCCTGGACTTCTACACTTACAACGGCAAGGAATACTTCTACATGGGTTGCAAGTCCGACACCCCTGCGGACAGCACCTATAACTGGTCCTTGCAGATCGCCCGTTTCCAATACGAGGCCGGCAAGACCTATGACTATACCGAGCTCAACCGCATGTCCTATATGAACTACGCCAACAAGAACCTGACCCGACTTGGTACGACCTACCGTGTAGCCTGCGGTGTCAACGGTAGCTACACCGTTTTCCGCATCCAGACTAAGGAAGGCACTGTTACCTATTCCGGCTACAACACGGACAAGCTCAACAAGCTTCTGGATGCAAGCGAATCTGTCAGAATGGACACCGCCGATGCCAAGGCCGCCTGCTCCTTCTCCTTTACCCAGAGCGGCAGTAATATCATCCGCCCCAACGGCTCCTTCCAGGGCATTGACCTGTCTTCTACCAAGAGCATTTACCTCTCCGGCGGTGCGGATGGGGATACCCCCCAGATCGCCAGAATGAATTCCTCCGGCAGTTATCTGAAGCTCCTTAGTGTCACCAACGTAGGCAAGCTGGAGATCGAAGGTGTCCAGTGCAAGCTGGCAAGAGTTTACTTCGTCATTGTTCCCAGTACCGATTCTACGGAAAAGAAGAATTTCCACAAGATCTATTATATTGATGAGAGCAAGTTCGGCATCACCCACAGCCTTTCCACCATCCCCGGCAAGGCACCCACTTGTACCGCCGACGGCTTGACCGATGGGGCGAAGTGTACCACCTGTTCCCAACCTCTGGAGGTTCAGGAGATCTTGCCCAAATTAGGACATACCTCCATAGAGCTTGCTCAGATCCCTGCCACCTGTACCACAGATGGTGTGAGCGCAGGAAGCAAATGCTCTGTCTGCAATGTGATTCTCAGCGGTTGTACCGTCCTTCCTGCCACAGGACACAAGGCGGTGGAGATCCCCGGTGCAGAGCCTACCTGCACGGGAGAGGGTATGGTAGCGGGCTTTAAGTGTGAGACCTGCGGCGAGCTTCTCAGTGGCGGCACTGTGATCCCTGCCACCGGTCACAAGGTGGTGGAGCTTCCTGCCGTCCCCGGCAACTGCCTCACCGAGGGCAGAACCGCCGGTACAAAGTGCGAGCTTTGCAATACTGTCCTCAGCGGCTGTGAGACCGTTCCTGCGGAGGGACATCAGGCCGAAATCCTTCCCGGCAAAGAACCCGACTGCCTGAGCTCCGGCCTCAGTGAAGGGGAGAAGTGCGGTCTTTGCGGTGAGATCCTGAAGGAACAGCAGATCCTGCCCCGTTTGGGACATGACTATGTATATACCGATTTGGGACAGACCCATCAGGGGACTTGTACCCGTTGCCAAAAGACGCAGACCGCCGCCCATAGCTACCAAAACGGTAGCTGTATCTGCGGTGCGGCAGAGGAGACACCTACCGTAGACACTGCCATTACCATTGGTCATACCCTGAATTTGGCAAGTGATATTTCTATCAACTATGCAGTGAAGGCAGAGCTTCTTGCGGATTATGTCAACCACTATCTGGTCTGTGAAATTCCCGTCTATGAGGGCAACACCTGTGTCGGTACCAGAAGGGAAATCATTCAGCCTGTAGTCAACGGCACTTATTACTACTATACCCTCCTCGGTCTTACCGCAGTGCAGATGGCAGATGAGGTCAAGGCACAGCTCCACATGGAGAAGGATGGAGGGCTCTTCCTGTCACCTGTGGACAGCTACAGCATTGCCCAATATGCCTACTCCCAGTTAAATAAGGCCGGAGCGAGGGATAGCCTGAAGGCGCTTTGCGCCGACCTCCTCCGCTATGGCAAGGAGGCCCAGAGCTATAAGGGCTACCGCACCGATGCCCTTGCCGACGGACAGATGACCGAGAGCCACAGGGCATACCTCAGCGATGCAGAGGCGGTGCAGTTCGGCAATCACAACCTGATCCTTTCCGATTTGGAGGCGCCCACGGTACAGTGGGTGGGCAAAGCTCTGGATCTGGATTCCAAGGTAGCGGTCAAGTACATTTTCACAGCGGAGGGCTACGACGGTTCTATAGAGGAGCTGTATCTGAAGGTGAGTTATGTAAACCGCAACGGACAGCTCACCACCGAGACCGTCACCGGGGCGCAGATCTACGACAGTGCAAAGGAACGCTATTCCTTCACCTTCGACGGTCTCTTGGCCGCCGAGCTCCGCAGTGTGGTGGATGCGGCCATCTATCGGGGAGACACCCGTCTGTCCCAGACCCTCCGTTACAGTCCCGATACCTACGGCAACAACAAAACGGGACAGCTTCTGAACCTTTGCAAAGCTCTCTTTGCTTACGCCGACAGCGCCAAAGCCTATTTTACCTAAAGGCAAAGGGCAGTCTTGGAGTCTTTCCCAAGGCTGCCCCTTCCACAGTACAGATCACATTCCGTCATCCCCGGGTAGAGGGCGATGACGGAATGTGATCTGTGCCGTGGCTGTGTTGTGGGGGGGGGAGAGAAAAATATGATTTTTCTTGGTGTGATTCTTGACGGAAGATCACAAAGGTGGTAAACTGTTTGTGGATATCAATTCGAGAAAGCAAGGAGGATTCCCTTTATGAAACGCATCCTTTCTATGATTCTGGCGCTTGCCCTCTGCCTGTCTGTCTTTGTCGGGGTGGGGGCGGAGACCTCGGCGGCTGTGAGTCTGAGCTTTGAGGAGGTTCTCAAGGCCGCTACCCTTATGAAGCAGAATATGGATCAGATGGTTCTGCCTCGTTCCATTCCTGCCGGTTCAGGGACTCTCAGCCCCGCACAGTTTGAATATTTCGCCTGCAAGGCGGTTCTTGCCATTGACAGCGGTACTGCAACAGGCAACTATGCCGTAGTGCCTATGGCAGAGGCGGCTACGCCCTCCGGCTCTGCCAAGGGGCAGGTTCCACTGGCGGACTATGTGACTATGGCAGAGAAGATCATTACCTTTATGGAGACCAACGGCAGTGCTCCCAATTATTCCACCAGCAGTAACATTGGACAGATGCACTACTTTGATGTGGTACACATGTACGCCAAGATTCTGAACTTCTATCGGGATAAGGGTACACTGCCCAATTACAACACCTCCGAGGGCTGGAGAGGCAGCTATGGAGAGAATGTGGTGACGGACATTCCCGGCATGGATCCCTCCCAGACCCTTGCGGCTACGGAGCTGTATCAGCTTCCTGCCAAATATCCCAGAGCCTCCGGGGACTATTATCAGAATATGTCCTATGTGATCAAGACCCGTCAGGGGAAGATCTTGGTCATTGACGGCGGCTATTCCACCGGGGATTACGATCCCAAGTATCTCTATGCCTTCCTCCAACAGGTCACAGGGAAGGCTGTTCCCCATGTCGATGCCTGGTTCTTCACCCACAACCATAATGACCACTACGGCGCCTTCCGCGGTATTGCCAATCTTTATCCCAACGGCATTACTGTGGACACCATTTATCACCGCTATCCCACAGCGGAGGAGATCACTACCTACTTCTCCGAGGATAAGCCTACGGACAGAGTCACTGCCCTGAGCTATATTCCCAATTCTGCCAAGAAGCTGAAGAATGCAGAGGGGGGAGCGGTGAAGATCGTCACCCTCAGCTCGCTCATTTCCGGTGGCTGTAACGCCATGCTGGACTTTGACGAGGTACATATTGACGTGCTTATGACCTGTGAGGATCTCTTTAGAGAGTGCGATACCGATACAGCCAAGTATTCCGGCACTCTTGCCAATTCCGCATATCCCGCTTTTTCCAATAAGACCTTAAAGCAACTGGTCAGCACCAATTTTAATGAATCCAGTACGGTTTTCCGCCTGACCGTTCCCGGCAAGTCCATCCTTATTACCGGCGATGCCGCCTTTGCCTGCGGTATTGTCTTGCAGAAGTACCACAAAGCCGGGGTATTTAACCTAAAATCCGATGTGGTTCAGGTCTCCCATCACGGTCAACAGGGACTCCAGAAGGCCGTCTATGCCCTCGTCGATGCAGATGTAGCCCTGTGGCCTGCGCCCTCCTGGGTCTACAATGCGGTTCAGTCCGCCACCAATGTCCGCACCTATTACGCAAGACAGTGGTTCAAGGAATGGGGGACTACCTGCTACGCCTCCTACAACGGGCCCCAAACCTTTAAGTACGGTATTCTCCGCTCTGCCGATGCAGTATCCATCCCCGAGGAGCTGAAGCCTCTGGTGTTTGATGGGGAATATTATGCAAAGCGATATGCCGACCTGATGGATGCCTACGGAATAGATGAGGGCAAGCTCTATGAGCATTATGTAAACTACGGGATCGAGGAAGGCCGCTGTGCCTCTCCGTATTTTGATGTCAAATTTTACATGAACCAAAACGGTCAGAGCTTCCGCGAGAGTATGAAGGGGGACTATGAAAAGGCCTTCCGCCATTTCCTTAGTCATGTCGATTCTACCGATCTTATGAAGCTGTCCGAGAATTTCGATGCCGCCTACTACGCCGCACAGAATCCGGAGCTGAAGGAGCAGGGGATCACCACAGAGCTGGGTCTGCTTCGCCACTATGTGCAGATAGGGAGTCGGAAAAATGCCCCTGCCTCCAACACCTTCACAGATCCCATGGGAGGGAAGGTTCATGAAAACTGCAACATTCTTCCCGGAGTAGACGGGCTCTGCGGTACAGAGGGCAAGACCTGGGGCGCTCGTTGCGAGGCCTGCGGTGTGACCGTGGTGGAGCAGAAGGCTATTTCCGGCAATCTTCACGAGGAAGTGACCGATCCCGCCGTAGCTCCCGGCTGTACCGAGACGGGGCTGACCGAGGGCAAGCACTGCGCTCTGTGCAATGCCGTTCTCCTTGCACAGCAGAGCATCCCTGCCACCGGTCACAGCTATACCTATGTGAACCATGATGGGGAGAGCCACACTGTAGGCTGTGAGCGCTGTGACTATACTGCTACGGAGGCTCATAGCTATACGGAAGAGGTCTGCATCTGCGGTGCGGTACAGAGCAAGGAGCCTGTGGTGGACGAAAGCATCGTGATTCAGCACACTCTGAATTTGGCAAGTGATATTTCCGTGAATTTCGTTGTAAAGGCAGAGCTTCTGAAAGATTATGTAAACCACAGCCTTTTGTGTCGGATTCCCATCTATGACGGGGATGTGTGCATCGGCACAAAGACCGTCACTGTAGAACCGTGGGAGAATGGAGAATATTTCTACTATACCCTTACGGGTCTCACCGCAGTACAGATGGGTGATGTGGTCACCGCACAGCTCTGTATGGAGAAGGATGGACAGAGCTACCTTTCCCAGGAAGACAGCTACAGCATCGCCCAATATGCCTATTCCCAGTTGGATAAGCCTCAGGCCTCTCCGAGCCTCAAGACCCTGTGTGCGGATCTGCTCCGTTACGGAAGGGAAGCCCAGCTTTATAAAGGATACAGAAGCAATGCTCTTGCGGATGGGGCTATGACCGAGATCCACAGATCCTATCTCAGTGATGGAGAAAACGTCACCTTTGGCAACTGCGACCAGATCCTCCCTAATTTGGAAACACCTGTTCTGCAGTGGGAGGGCAAGGCACTGAATCTGGCATCCAAGGTATCTGTCAAGTATATTTTCAGCCTGGGCAGCTACACAGATCCTACGGAGGAGCTGTATCTGAAGGTATTTTATGTAAACCTCCAAGGGGAAATTACCCAAGCTCTTGTACGGGATATGGAGGTCTATGACAGCAGCAGGGGTCTGTATGCCTTTACCTTCGACGGTCTCTTAGCCGCAGAGCTGCGCAATATTGTAGATGTGGCCATCTTCCGTGGCAACACCCCCCTGACCCCGACCCTTCGCTATAGCCCCGACACCTACGGCAATAATAAAACAGGTGGTCTTCTGACCCTCTGCAAGGCGCTCTTCGCCTATGCCGACAGCGCCAAAGCCTACTTCGTCGGTTGACCCTCTTTCCACCCCCTGCCCCCGTTGCGGCCCTCGCCCCAACGGGGGCATCGCCATACCCATACCTCAATCCCGGTTTATCGTTCTGTTTTAAGTTTCCACACAGCCCCTTGCCTCTCCCTACGGGAGGGGGAGAGGGATGTGCAGACAGTTCGTGGAGGAATGCGGTTTCGTATAAGGAATCGGTGCAGTGGATCTGAGGATAGCCTGTCGGTAGAATCAGTGCGGTGATCCCTCTCAGGCGCTTCGCGCCAGCTCTCCGGTCGGGAGAGCCAAGAGCTTGGTGGA
>JAFOZC010000142.1 GCA_017391305.1 Oscillospiraceae bacterium
TCATTCTTCAGGAGCTTGGTGGCATTGTACACACTCTGCACAGCGGCATGCATGCTTGCAGGGTTATTATCGGCACAGTACTTGTTAAACTCTGCCTCTGTGGGGTAATTGCAATAGAGACGATCCAGAGTGATGGCATTGGGATACTTCTGTGCAATATCCAGATAGGCATACACATGGTCACTGTGGGCATGGGTGTGGATCCATGCATCCACATGGGGGATCTCCTTCCCCGTAAGGTTGCGGAGGTAGGAAAGGAGATAGAGGGCCTCGTCTCCCCGTCTGCCACCGTCAATCACGATGATCTTCCCCTCTGCGGTCTGCATGATATATGCCATATTCTGCGCCTGCTCCCCTGCATAGTCCGCATTGGGGGTCATAACGGGAAGCTGATGCAGAGTCGTGATCCCCGGCATTGCATGGGCAAGACCGGCTTCCAGCTCCTTTGCCGCCGCGCGAAGCTCCGTAACACGCCCCTGAAGGGTGCTTTGCAGTAAAGGATCGGAGAAAACCGTTCGGTGCTTCTGATACATTTCCACAGTTTCTGCCAAAAAGCTCACAAAGCTTCCATAGCTCTCCGAGTCATAGCCTGCGGCATTCCCCTGCTCCACATAGGGCAGCATTTCCTTCAGAGCGCTATACAGCCCAAGACTTACGGGAGAAACCTGATAGAGGTAGAATTCAATGATAAAATCACGGTCTGCATCGTTCCGCCGCATTTGGGGACGGGTGGCGGTGGTGAAATTCAGGCTGTTGTCCGTGTCCGCTCCCAGCCAGTAGGTGAACTGGTTGACCCCTCCGATATGCATCTTATACACCGTTGCCGTACCGTCGGCATTGGCTTGGAAGAAGTAGGGATAACTGCTTGCCCCTGCCTGAAGACCTTCCTTGTTGCCCTTGGGAGAAAGATATCTGCCGTCACCGAAGCAAAGGGTATAGCCGGGATCCTTGGAGGGGTCGGGCTTGGTATAAATACGGTAGCCCAGCTTGGGATCTGTGGCAGGATCTTTGCTGTTGGTCTTCCACTCCGCTTCGTTATAGCTCTGGTAGGTCGTGCCATCCTTGCTGTAATAGGTGACGGTTCCCGACCATTTCTCCAGCTTGACGGTATATTGCAGGGACTTTTGGCTGCGGATGGCCCCGTCGGACATCGCAATGGCAACGGGGGCAAAGCCGCTTTGCGGTACATTGGCGGTACTGCCCGATGCCCGATGAAGCACACCGTTGGTGGTAACCGGCACATTGGGATCCATAGCATAGTAGGTACTGCCGGACTTGATGACCATGAAATATGTACCGTTCAGCGCCCCCCTATTGGAAGCGGTGACCTTCTTCTGCCGAGCGATGGGAATATACAGCTCCTTGATCTGAGTGGCAACATCGGAAGCCAGAGCAAGGGTCTGTCCCTCTTCGCCGTAGCGGAGCTTCTTCACCGCCAGACGAAGGGCCTCGGCCTTCGCCTCCAAGGTCTTCTGCAGACCTGAATCGGAATACACCTGAGAATTGGCGGTGTACAGCTCTATGGCCTCCTGCAAGAGGCTCAGGAAGGCACTGTAGCTCTCTTCCCCATAGCCGGTGTTTCCCTGCTGTACATAGGGAAGCAGCTCCTGTAGGGTTCTGTATAGCTCCATAGTCACGGGCGAAAGTCGGAAGAGCTGTAGCTCGATGGAAAAGCCCTTGCTTGCATCGTTCCTTCGCATCTGGGCTCTGGTTGCCAAAGTGAAGCGGTTGCTGTCCTTGGTATCCATGCCCAGCCAGTAGGTAAACTGGTTCGTGCCGTGAATGTGCATCTTATAGGCTGTCAGAGTGCCGTTGCTGTTGGCTTGGATCATGAAGGGGTAGGCGGTACTGCCCTTCTTCAGCGCCTCTCCGCTTCCGTTGGGGATCAGGTAATTCCCATCGGAGAAGCGGAGGGTATAGGCCGCATCCGCCGCAGGAATGGGTACAGTATACACCCGACAGCCGTCTGTTGTCGTGGTCTTGCTGTTGGTCTTCCATTCCTGAAGGGTGTAGGAATAATAGGTATTCTCCGCATCCTTATAATAATATGTTATAGGCTCTCGCCAATAGTCCAGAGTCACCGCATTGCGCAGGGAGCTTTGTCCCAGGATCTGATCTCCGGACACAGTCAAGCCAAGGGCAGAGAAGGCTGTCTGGGGTCGGTTTTCGGTGCTGTCCTTTGCCCGATGGAGCACACCCTTGGTGTTCACGGAAGCACTGTGATCCAAGGCATAGTAGCTATTCCCTGCTTTCACTGCTATAAAATAGGTACCGGCAAGCTCGTGGGAGTTGCCGTAGGTCACGGTTTGCCGCTGATTCACGGGAATGGGCAGAGCTCGGAGCTTTTCCGCCAGTTCCCCCGCAAGGACAGTGGGATCTTCAACCGTAGCCTCTTCCTCCGCCCAAGCTGTCAGGGGAAGCAGACCGTAGAAGACCGTCAGGATCAGAAATAGGGCAAACATTCTTCTCAACATAAACAAAACCTCTCTTTCGGCAGATTTTCGTCTTTGATTCATAGCACAGAACCATATCCCTATTGTAAGCCTCCCCCGTCGGAAATGTCAAGAAGAATTCCCCCGAACGGAAAGACAAATTCCTAATTTTTACAAAAAAGAAGGTTCTGTCTCAAAATGATTTTGAGGCAGAACCCTCTTGGGGAAATTATTCTGTGAAGAAGGCTCGGGCGCTGTCGGAGTAGGCGAAGAGAGCCTTGCATACATCGCCCAGAGTGCCGGTTTTGCCGTAGCAGTAGGACTCTGCACTGTAGATCAGGTTGGAAGACAGGAGGGTGTTGTCTGTGCCTACCACAGTGAAGCAGACCACATTCCGCAGCTCGCAAACGGACAGATCGGAGAACGTGAAGCTATAGTACTTCACCCCGTTTTCCACCGTCTCGATCACATCCTCTTCCGGGATCTCGCAGGTGCAAAGCTGTCCCTTCCCATCCCGATACTGTACACGGATCCGCCAATCCTCATAGGAAGCTGTGCCGCTCTTTTCTCGGAAGCGGAAGGTCAGACCCACTCGGCTGCCCAAATTCAGGCCCTTTCCTATCCATGTAAAGGGTAGCCCGGAGCCGTTGGAAAGCTCCAGCTGATTATTACTGAAGGTCACGGAATCCAAAGCTGTGAGATAAGACCTGTGCTGTTCGGTCATATGCCGATCTGCCAATGCATCACTGCGGTAGCTCTTGTAGCTCTGGGCCAGAGCACCGTAGCGGAGAAGATTGGCACAAAGTGTCTTGAGCTTGGCAGATGCATTGTCCTTGTTCAGCTGGGCCATGGCATACTCGCAGACGGAATAGCGATCCACATGGGAAACGTAGCACATATCGTCCCTCATGCCATAAAGCTCTGCCACCATGTCATCTCCCATCTGCACTGCCGTCAGACCGTCCAGAACAAAGTAGTAATAATTCTCCCGTTTCTCCGGCAGGAGACGGACATACTCGTGATCCACCACCGAGTTGCCCTCAAAAATCGGAAGGCTGATCTGCAAATAAACCGTGTCCATATCGTAGCCTTCCAGCTGTGCCTCCGGCACAAGATAATTGATGGAAATGTCTTCTGTCAGGTTTAGGCTATGCTTCAGGGTGATCTCCGGGTCGAGCTGTGTTTTGTCTAATTCGACGTCTATCTGGTACACGACATAATTCCGTCCCATACCGTTTTCCTCCAAAGCACCTCTGTAGGTGACGGCTCCCGTGTCCTCATCCCTGCATACCTCTATGTCTATGTATTCCATACACTCATTATATCCATTGGGAGCTTTTATGCTCTCGACACGGAATGCGCCTGTGCCTACTCCAAAGAAGCGAAGCACACCGTCCATCCCGGTCACATCTGCCACAGCACCGTTCTCGTCCGGATCAACGATCCATATATCGGTCTCCTTGATATACTTGACGGTCAGGCTTTCATAGTTATTGGGATCTACATAGGCCCCGTCAATATAGCTACCGGGAGCAATGGTGGTATAGCTGCCGTTTTTCAGTTTCCAGTATTCTCCGTAAGAGTACTCGTGATAGTAATCCTGTTGTACCGTAACGCTGTGCAGATCCTCTCCTGTGAGAGCAAGCTTCGCACCGCCCAAGCGGTTTCCTATGGGGTCAGACGCTATGAATTCCAGACCGGTGGTGAAGGTTTGCGTCTCTGCTAAGGGTCTCCATCTCAGACGGGCATCCTCCAGCTTCTCGAGTTCCTCTAAGGTAAGACCCTCCTCCGGCGATTTGCCCTCAGGGAAATAGACGGAAACCATTTCCCCACCGTTGGAGTAGGAACAGTAAGCCTCCTCCGTCAAGGGATCCAAGGTCGCTGTGTAGGAGATCACGATAGGGGTCAAGAAGTAGGCAGGGTCGTTAAAGCGGCCAAAGTCCTTGAAGACGATCTCCACTCTGGTGGCACCGCTTTCTAATTCCGTAGAAGTCACCTCGTAATCTATCCCCTCTGTGAGGGCTTCTCCTGCAAGACGAACATTGACATCCCCGGAGAATTCGATCCCGGCAGACAGCCCGCTACTTACACTGAAGAGATAGGGCTCATAGCTCTGCATGACAGGAACCTCGGTCCGTATCACATAGGTAAGGAGTTCCCCTTCGTCAGCCACATGATATGTCATGCCGTCTTCGGTGGTACTTGGGTCGTTGTCCCCATCCACATACAGATCAGCGTCCCACCATGACAGAAGATCTACCGAATATTCCGGACGATCCATGAACATATTCAAGAAAACGGCATCGATCGGAACGGTATAGCCGTTTGCGAATCTGGCACCGAGCACATAACACCCCATAGGCAAAGGTTCTATCATGCATTTCCCATGGGAAAGCGCACCCACATAGGGCTCTTCTGTAGCTTCCTTCAGAACATCCATGCACAAGTTCCTAAGATTATCTCTGTTTAAAGAGATCTCAAAATCACGCAACTCCGCCACCTTCTGGAACACCTGTTGATGAAAATCCTCGGAACTGCTGTCCAGACCGTAGCGTGCGGCAAAGAAATCCGTCCACTCCCGGCGAACTGTGTAATGCTCGGAAGTAACTTCCCCCGTTTCATCCGTAGAATAGTCGAGGTCCAGGATGGGATAAGCCAAAAACTCTATCGGACTGATATCGTATTTATCACTCCCATAGAAGCTAACGGTTCCCCATGAAGGAAACGTTGTGTACAGAACAGCATCCGGAGCGACGACAGCCAATTGGGGGCCCCAATCATACCCCTCCTTGGCCTCCTCAGCGGTAATATCTACCACAATATAGCAGCCCAGAGGCAAATGATCAAATTCGTAGCCGCCCTCTACAGGCCTACCGAGAAGGGGTCTGATATTGATCTCTGCCAAAATTCGGGAAAGATCCTCTTCGCGGTCGAGGCAGGAAGAGACCTGATAGGCAAAGTTCGCAGCCGTTTTGTCCAGACCGTAAAGCCTCTCATAGACATCGACCATGGAGGAAGGGACAGAATACTGATGGCCGAAGTGGATACAGCCCTCCGGATAAAAGGCTCGCAGATCCAGCACCTTGTAGGCGGCAAAGACCCTTCGGGAGGCATCCACGTTTTTGCCGCTTTTGATCAGGATAGTGCCGGTGTCCGGGGGGATCTCTTCCGCTGCAAGAGCCGAAAGACTCAGGGCAAAGAACAGTGCCATTGCCAGGAGCAGAGGGATCGCTTTCTTGATCACATTCATAATAACGGTTCCTTTCTTTTGACGGTCTTCTTGTATTTCCCACTCTGTACCCACAGAGGATCGGGAGCTGCATCAAATAAAAAAAGCAGAAACCCTTTCACTGCCGATAGATGAACAAGCTCCTATCCAAACGCCCGAGACGAACAATGGGAAAGTTTCCACTATCGGCAGTATACCAAGCAAAGCAAGGATTGTCAATAGAAAATTCCCGCTTTTCCCAATGATTTTTTCAAAAAACACAGAAATTCTCATGGGAATATTTTTATGGCTATGAATTTACTTTTTCCTGAATCTGTGGTACAATAGGGGAGATTTTATTAGAAAAAGCAGGTAGACTATGAAACGAAACAAATTCTTGGGAAATACACTCTTACTCATTGCGGCGGTGATCTGGGGGACGGCCTTTGTCTTCCAGCGCACCGGCATGGACGACATTGGGCCCATTGCCTTCAATGCCGCCAGAACCACCCTGTCTGCCATCGTGGTAGCCCCTATCGCCTTTTTCCGCTTGCGGAAGTCCTTGCCCACAGCCGGAGAGGCGCGCCATCTGTACCTACGCAACACCCTCCTGGGCGGCTTGTGCTGTGGCCTTTGTCTCACCATTGCCAGCGCCCTTCAGCAAACAGGTATGGTCTACTGCTCCGCAGGAAAGGGCGGCTTCATTTCCTCCATGTATATGCTGCCCATCCCCTTCCTGAATCTGCTGGTCTTCCGTAAACGAGTACCGTGGACGGTGTGGATCTCCATTGCTTTAGGTGTGGTGGGCATGTATCTGCTGTGTCTGTCGGAAAGCCTCCGAGCAGAAAAGGGAGATATTATCCTGTGCTTCAGCGCCCTGCTCTTCAGCTTCCACATTCTGTGCTGTGACTACTTCGCCCCCAAGGGAGATCCCATCGGGATCGCGGTACTGCAATTTGCGATCACAGCACTGATCTCCTGGCCTCTGTCCTTCCTGGTGGAAGAGCCTACCATGAAGGGACTCATGGGTGCCGGGATCTCTATTCTGTACTGCGGTCTTATGTCCGGCGGTGTGGGCTATACCTTCCAGCTCATTGCCCAGAGACACACCGATCCTGCCCCTGCCTCCCTGCTCATGAGCATGGAGTCTGTCTTTGCCGTCATCGCCGGTGCTGCCCTCCTCCACGAAAAAATGACCCTCCGTGAGCTCTTGGGCTGTGCCGTCATCTTCTCCGCCGTGATCTTGGTGCAGCTTCCCATCCCCTCTCTAAAGGATCTGCGAGCCTCCCGACGGAAGGTCTCCAAGTCCCCCGATCTTCCCACAAAATAAACGGGGATCTGCGGACTTACAGCCCCTGCTCCTCCCATTGGGATTCTTTGAAGCCTACAAGGACAAAATCCTCACCGATCAGGAGGGGGCGCTTGACCAGCATGCCGTCGGTGGCTAACAGCTTGAGCATTTCCTCCTCGGTCATGGCAGGGAGCTTGGTCTTCAGCTCCATAGACTTGTAGAGAAGACCGCTGGTATTGAAGAATTTTTTCAGAGTCTGACCGCTTGTCTTGTACCAAGCGGTCAGCTCTTCTTCTGTGGGATTGTGGGTCTTGATGTCCCGAAGCTCATAGGTAAGCCCCCGATCATCCAGCCACTTCTTGGCTCTTTGGCAGGTGGTGCATTTGGGATAGCAGATAAATTGCAGCATAATTCTTCCTCCTATACGAACATTGATTCTTTTCCTCGGGAAATTCGCTGTTTTTATCATAACACAGATAGATCCGCTTTGCAATCCGTCTGCCGAATCCTGCGAAAAAACATTTCCTTTTTACATATTTTTTCTATTTTCTGCAGCTTTATTACTAATTTGTAAGGAATGTTGTCTTTCCACCTGCTCCCTCTGTGATTTCGTCGAATTTTTGGTGAAATTGCTCTTTCTTTTTGTGCAATGATATGATATAGTAAATAGTGGGTGTCAATCAAGGACACTCCCCAGGAAAAAACAAAATTATGGAAAGGCGGTATTTCATTTTGAATAAACACCTGATGACCGGCAACGAAGCAATTGCCCGTGGCGCCTATGAAGCAGGCGTTCGGGTTTGCTCTGCCTACCCCGGCACTCCCAGTACGGAGATTTTCGAGAACCTGCCCCAGTACAAGGACTCCCTCTATTGCGAATGGGCTCCCAATGAGAAGGTAGCCGCAGAGGTGGCCTACGGCGCATCCATCGGCGGTGTCCGCAGTCTCTGCGCCATGAAGCACGTTGGTGTCAACGTGGCTGCCGACCCCATCTTCACTGCGGCCTACAACGGTGTAGGCAAGGGCTTTGTCATCGTCTCCGCTGATGATCCCAGCATGCACTCCTCTCAGAACGAGCAGGACAACCGTCACTATGCCCGTGCCGCAAAGATCGCCATGGTAGAACCGGCAGACTCTCAGGAATGTCTGGATTTCACCAAGGCCGCTTATGAAATTTCCGAGAAGTTCGATGTTCCCGTTCTTCTGCGTACCACCACCCGTGTGTCCCACTCCAAGAGTCTGGTCACTCTGGGCGAGCGCACCGAGCATCCCACTGAGGAATATGCACGGAACATCCGCAAGTTTGTCTCCACCCCTGCCAATGCCTACGGCAACCATCCCAAGTTAGAGGCCAACCTCCGTGCTTTGGAGGAGTATGGCTGCACCAGCCCCCTGAACAGGGTGGAAATGAACGGAACCAAGATCGGTGTCATCACCGCCTCCATCGCCTATCATCATGCCAAGGATGCCTTCCCCGCAGATGCCTCCTTCCTGAAGTTAGGTCTGACCTTCCCCCTGCCTATAGCTCTGATCCGTGACTTTGCCTCCAAGGTCGAGAAGCTCTACATCATCGAGGAGCTGGACGGCTATATGGAGCAGGAGATCAAGGCCGCCGGCATCCCCTGTGTAGGCAAGGAGCTTCTGGGCAATATGTATGAGCTCAATCCTCAGATCATTGAGGAGAAGGTCTTCGGCAAGAAGCCCGAATTCAAGGAGCTGGCAGTGAAGGCCGCTCCCAGACCTCCCGCACTGTGTGCAGGCTGTCCCCACCGTGGCTTCTACTATGTGATCTCCAAGCAGAAGAATGCGGTCGTCTCCAGCGACATCGGTTGCTACACCCTGGGCTGTGCCCAGCCCTTCAACGCTGTGGACAGCGTGGTTTGCATGGGTGGCGGCTTCTCCGTCGGCATGGGTATTTCCAAGGCTCTGGAAGCCAAGGGCGAGCAGAAGAAGGTCTTCGGTGTTTTAGGTGACTCCACCTTCTTCCACTCCGGCATGACAGGTGCCGCTGAGATCGTTTACAACAACGGCAACATCATCCCCGTTGTTCTGGATAACCACATCACCGGCATGACCGGCCATCAGGATAACCCCGGCACCGGTCACAACCTTCAGGGAGAAATGGCCGCTTCCATCAAGATCGAAAAGGTTCTGGAAGCATACGGCTATGATAACATCTACATCGTGGATCCTCTGGATCTGAAGGCAATGGAGGATGCTGTGAAGGGTGCTATGGCCTCCGAGAAGCGTTCTGCCATTATTACCCGCCGTCCCTGCCTGCTCATCAAGCGCATCAAGCACGATATCGCCCTGTGTGTCACCGATGAGGACAAGTGCATCGGCTGTAAGAAGTGCCTGAAGGTAGGCTGTCCCGCCCTGATGATCAAGGACGGCAAATGCAAGATCGATGCCAACCAGTGCGTAGGCTGTACCGTATGTGCTCAGGTTTGCCCTGTCGGCGCCATCAGCAGAAAGGAGAAGTAAGTTATGGAAAAGAAGAGTGCTCTCTTAGTAGGCGTAGGTGGCCAGGGTGCCATCCTCACTGCCAAGGTTCTGGTTAACGGTCTGATGAAGGCCGGCTTCGATGTAAAGATGTCCGAGGTTCACGGCATGAGCCAGCGTGGCGGCAGTGTTTCCACCCAGGTCCACTGGGGCGAGAAGGTCTACTCCCCCGTCATCGGCCGTGGCGCTGCGGATATCGTTGTTGCCTTCGAGAAGATGGAGGCTGTTCGCTATGCCGATTACCTGAAGCCCGACGGCGTTGCCGTTATCAATGATTATGAGATCGTTTCCTCCACCATCGCCACCGGTGCCGCAGAGTATCCTCAGGGCTGTCTGGAGGCTATGGAAGAGAATTTCAAGTGCCATATCCTCAATGCCGCCGCCATTGCCGAGGGTCTGGGCAATGCCAAGTGCATGAACATCGTTCTCTTCGGCGCCATGACCGCCGCCCTGAAGATGGATGATATCGACTGGGAAGAGATCATTGCCGAAACCGTTCCTCCCAAGTTTAGAGAGCTGAACCTCAGTGCCTACCGCGCAGGCCGTGCCGCTGTTCTGGCAAAGTAAGGAGCGCCCTATGATCAAGAATCTTGCTGAACTGCGTAACATGATCGCAACGGGAGAGAAAACCACCTGCGCCGTAGCCTGCGCCCATGATGCCCACACCTTAGAGGCCATCATGACCATGCGCAACGAAGGCCTCATGAACTGCCTGCTGGTGGGTCATACCGAGGAGATCAAGGCCATTGCCGCAGAGCACGGCTACGAGCTCACGGACAATGAGATCATCGAGGCCGAGACCGATGCCGATGCCGCTCAGGTCTGTGTGGATCTGGTTCGGGAAGGCAAGGCAGGCTTCATCCTGAAGGGTCTTCTCCAAACTGCCACCCTCTTAAAGGCTGTGGTCAACAAGCAGACCGGTCTGAACACCGGCTCTGTGATCTCCCACTTTGCTCTGGTGGAGCTTCCCGGCTACCATAAGATCTTTGCCGTGGCAGACTCCGGCATGATCCCCGCCCCGGATCTGGACACCAAGAAGGCCATTATCCACAATGCAGTGGGTGCTATGGCAAAGCTGGGCTATGAAAAGCCCCTGATCGCCGCCCTCTGTGCCGCAGAGAATGTCAGTCCCAAGATTGTTGAGACTGTGGATGCCGCCGCCCTGAAGGAAGCTTCCCTTGCCGGAGAGCTGGGCAGCTGCTATGTGGAAGGCCCCATTTCCTTCGACCTGACCATGAATCCCGAATCCGCTAAGATCAAGAAGTTTGAGAGCCCCGTAGTCGGCAATGCCGACATGCTCTTAGTCCCCAATTTAGCCACCGGCAATATCATGGTCAAGACCATGCTCCAATTCGCCCATGCCCAAATGGCAGGCGCCATCGTCGGTGCTAAATGCCCCATCGCCCTGATCTCCCGCAGTGCCTCTTATGAAGAGAAGTATTATTCTCTCCTGCTCTGCGCCCTGATCAGCTGACAGAAGGAGTAATATATGTACTTACAGTTAATTATCAATCCCGGCTCCACCTCCACCAAGGTGGCTCTCTATCGGGATATGGAGAAGCTGGCTCAGGAGGATGTGACCCATTCTCCCGAGGAGCTGGCAAAATATACAGATATTCTGGATCAAGTTCCCATGCGTGGGGCTCTGATTCGGGATTTCCTCAAGCGGAATCATGTAGATGAAACCGAGCTTTCCTGCGTCATGGGTCGCGGCGGTCTGCTCCCCGGGCTGAAAGCAGGAGGCTTTGAGATGACCGAGGAGCTGAAGATCGCTCTGGGCAGTGAGCTCAGCTCTCCCCATGCCTCCAACATCGGTGGCATCCTGGCCTATGAGATCGCCAAGCCTCTTGGGATCCCTGCCTACATTTACGATGCGGTCACCTCTGCGGAGCTGCCTCAGATCGCACGGATCCTGGGTACTGACCTGATGTATCGGGATTCCTTCTGCCATGCCCTTAACTCCCGTGCTCAGGCCATCCGCTATGCAGAGAGCATCGGTAAGGACTACAAGGATCTGCGACTCATCGTTGCCCATGTCGGCGGCGGTATCTCCCTCAGTGTCCATGTAGACGGAAAGATCGTGGAATCCGTCAGCGATGACGAAGGCCCCTTCTCCCCGGAGCGTGCAGGCATGATCCCTGCTCTGGAGCTGGTCAAGCTGTGCTACAGCGGCAAGTATACCTACTCCGAGCTCCGCAAGCGTCTGCGCGGTAACGGCGGTATGTATGCCCATCTGGGTACCAGCGATGTCCGTGAGATCCTGAAGCGGATCGAGGAAGGGGACGAGAAGGCCAAGCTGGTCTTTGAAGCCCATGCCTACTCTCTGGCAAAGTCCATCGGCTCTCTTGCCGCTACCCTGAAGGGAAAGGTAGATGCCATCATCCTCACCGGTGGTGTCTCCCATGCCAAGCTCCTGACCGAGCTGGTATCCGACTATGTTTCCTTTATCGCCCCCGTGGTCACACAGCCCGGGGAAAATGAAATGGAAGCTCTTGCCGCAGGTGGCATCCGTCTCCTCAGCGGTGCAGAAGAGCCCAAATTCTATCATCTTCCGGAGGGATTTCAAGTATGATCAATGAAACCATGTATCAGATGGGTAATAAGCTGTCCGTCATCCGTGAGCTGTTTTCCTACGGTCTGAAGCAGGCCGCAGTGGTGGGTAAGGAGAATGTCTTCGACTTCTCCATCGGCAATCCCTCCGTTCCCTCTCCCAAGGCTGTTACAGAAGCCTTCCAAAAGCTCTGTGCAGAGGAAGACAGCCTGCCCATCCACTCCTATACCCTTGCCCGTGGCTCCGTAGAGGCCAGAGCCGCTGTCGCCGCCAATTTGGCTATGCGTACCGGCACTCTGGTTCGTCCCGACAACATCTTCCTGACCTGCGGTGCCGCCCCCGCTCTGTGTGCGGTAATGAAGGCCCTGTCTCTGGAGGATTCCGAGATCCTGGTCATCGCTCCTTACTTCGCAGAGTATCGCCCCTTCATCGAGTTCAGCGGCAATAAGATGGTGGTAGTTCCTGCGGATATGGAGAACTTCCAGATCAACTTCCCGGAGCTGGAGAAGTGCATCAACGAGCACACCCAGGCCATCGTGGTCAACTCCCCCAACAACCCCACCGGCGCAGTCTACAGCTACGAGACCCTCAGCAAGCTGAGCAAGCTCCTGAAGGCAAAGTCCAAGGAGTACGGTCATCCCATCTACATCATCTCCGACGAGCCCTACCGTGAGCTGGTGTATGATGATGCCTATGTCCACTACATCCCTGACATCTATCCCAACACCATCATTTGCTATTCCTACTCCAAGGTCTTCAGCCTTCCCGGTGAACGAATCGGCTACTTCTTCATTCCCGATTGCGTAGAGGACGGCGAGCGCCTGTACTATGCCGCCTCCGGCGCCGCCCGTGTCAACGGTCACGTTTGCGCCCCCAGCCTCCAGCAGAAGGTCATCCAGATCTGTGCCGATGTGAAGCCCGATATCAGTGTCTATGACCGCAACCGTGTAGTCCTCTATGATGCTCTGACCAACTACGGCTACCAGTGTGTCAAGCCCCAGGGCGCCTTCTACCTCTTCGTCAAGGCTCCCTACGGCACTGCCAAGGAATTCTCCGACCGTGCCAAGCTGGACAACCTGCTCATCGTCCCCGGGGACGAATTCGGCTGCCCGGAATACTTCCGCGCCAGCATCTGCGTCAGCTACGACATGATCATCCGCAGTCTGCCCATCTTCAAAAAGCTCATCGAGGAAAAGCCGGAATAAGCGCCCCGAAACAGCTTTTTCGGAAATATCCCTTCTGTAAAACCTAACAAAAACTCCGTTCCCCCTCAGTAGCGGGGGAAACGGAGTTTTTGTCTTTTTAATAGTCAGAAATCCGGAGTTATTCGCCTTAAATCCTTTTTGGGCGAATAACTTATTGTTTAAAACGAATAATTTATGGTTTATATGAGTTTTCTATAGAATTATGATTGACTTTTTTCTCCTCCTTGAGGTATACTATATATAGAAGGAGGAATGCTACATGAGATTTGACCAAAACAAGAAACAAGATATTCGGCTCTATATTTTGGAAAAGATTTGTCAAAAGGATCCCGCACTTTCCAAAGCAGTGGCCGATACTTTCGGTATCAACCAGAACACCGTCCACGGCTATATCAAGGAATTGATCGAGGAATCGATCATTCGCAGAGTCAAGCGTGGAGAATATGAATTAGTGACCCAACGCTTTGAATACGCTCTTGATCGTAGCTTTGGCCATTTGGACAGTGACACCTATGCCTACGATGCATATTTTCAACAGCATATTTCCGCCTTTCCCCCCAATGTTCGGGAGATTTGGGCCTATGCCTTCAGTGAAATGGTCAACAATGTTATGGATCACTCACAGGCAGAGCATCTGAATCTGATCGTTTTTCAGAACTACCTGACCACCTCCGTTTTGATCATCGATGACGGTGTGGGAATTTTCCGTAAGATCAAGGAACACTTTGGCTATGCTACACTGGAAGATGCCATTGGAGAACTGTTCAAGGGGAAACTGACCACAGATGCCAAGAATCACTCCGGCGAAGGCATTTTCTTTAGCTCCAAGCTTATGGATCGCTTTGTGATTCTGTCGGATCGGAAGTTGTTCACTAACAACAAATATGAAGATATCGCCATCCTCAGCATCCCGGCCTACCACGGTCCCGGCACCTGTGTATTTATGTCCCTGTCCAATTTCTCCAACAAGAAGTCTCACGAGGTATTTGACCTGTATGCAAGTGTTGACGGTGGCTTTACCAAGACTCGCATTCCCCTGAAAAACGTTTTCGACACTTCTCCCGTTTCCCGCTCTCAGGCAAAGCGGATCTGCCACCGTCTGGAAGCCTTTGAGGAGGTCATTCTCGACTTTGACGGTCTGGAATGGATGGGACAGGGCTTTGCTCACCAGATCTTTGTGGTATTCGCTCAGGCTCACCCTCAAATTCTCCTGACACCCATAAACATGAATGAGGCTGTTACAAAAATGTATCAGCATGTCACCGGATGATGTGGATATTTGTGCATAGTGATTTGCATTTATCAGCAGGTCTCCCCGTTGCTATAACCATAGTGACAGGGAGACTTTGCTGCTTTCTTTCTCCATACAATCGACAAAAATCCACCTATTCTCTGGACATATATTGTTATATATGGTATAATGACACGGAAAAAGGTGTAAGGACGTGTTAGTATGCGACCTGTCGGAAAAGGGCTTTATGTATTTGCCCTGATTGCCTGGATTTTGAATATCTGTTTGGTCGTTCTGTCCTTTCTCGTTGCTGTCCCGAAGCTTTGGGTCGCCGGGAGCTTCCTGTGTACCTTTGGGATATTGGCTTCCTCCCACGCTCACAGCTTTCGGATATCTGCCTTGGGAGGAAGTCGGGGCTTTGATCTGTTTCTTTGCATTGTCGTCGGTATCATGGCCGCTGTGGATGCTGTGTGCTTTTTCTCCCTGATGCTTGCCGGAGGCGAGCCGGAGATCGTGGATGGCTTGCGCTGCGTGGTCAGCCACGGCAAGATTGTTGCCCGGGATATTTCCGAAGCCCGGTTCCGCTACCTTTGGATGTGTGAAACAGCCGTATTCTCCGTCTTTTACCCTCTGCTTCCCGCTACCTTCGTCCTGCTGTGGGTGCGGCTAAATTATCGGCTTGGAGGAAAGGAAAATGAAGCATAATGCACTGATTGTCGGTGACAGCTATTCTACCTTTCGGGGCTATGTCCCCCAAGGCTATGAGGTATATTATGCCGAGGAGATCATCCGAGAGACGGATCTGACGGATGTTCGGGATACCTGGTGGTATCAGGTCATGGAGGAGGGGGACTTCCGACTGCTTCTGAATGAAAGCTGGTGCGGCGCACCCATTGGCTATACCGGCTATGATGGAGAAGACTGCTCCAAAAGCTCCTCTTTCATTCACAGATTACGGCAGCTCCGAGACAAGGGCTTCTTCCGATCCGAGGAGATCCATACGGTTTTTGTTTTCGGCGGCACAAACGACAGTTGGTGCGAAGCTCCTCTGGGAGAAATGCAGCTTGCCGATTGGAAGGAGGAGGATCTGTATTGTGTCCTCCCCGCTATTTGCTGTTTCTTCCACGAGCTGAGATCCCTACTTCCCAAGGCAGAGATCTACTGCCTCATTAACAGGGGTCTGAAGCCGGAGATTACCCGTTGTATGCTGGAAAGCTGTAAAAACCACAGCATGATCCCTGTCACCTTTGACCGCATGGACACAATGGGCGATCACCCCACCGTCAAGGGCATGAAAGAGATCAAAGAGTCCGTTATGTCTGCCATCAATCGAAGGAGCGGATCACTGTAAACAGAGGCGGAAGCTCCTGCTTCCCGAAGGGCGAAGGCCTGCGGTACTTGTCGCACTACAATTTCCATGCGGTATACATCCGTCCCACCACCGAAGAAACAGGCTTTGAGATGACCTGTTATCCCAAGCACTGTTTTCTCTTAGGAAAGCATGCAAGGGAAGCCCTTCGGAAATATGACATACAGAATAGGTGTGCCCGGTTATGAAATATTCTCCCATAAGCCCCTCCGTTGTGCATCCCTTGCGACTTTTTCGGGGATTTCTTGCAGATATGTTCGGTCGGTTTTTCGGCAGACTGCGAAAGCCTGCATCCTTTCCACCCCTTGCTCCTCTCCCGGAGGATCCGGATGAAGTAGACTGGAGCAAAAAGGATGTGCTGGTAGGCACCGTCCGAAGTGAGGAGCAGTTAAGATACAACCTCTCTCACAGATGCTACTACACTCCCGCAAGATTTGTACACAAGGACACCGCCGTGAGCCTCATTGTCCTCTATGAGGAAGATCCGGAGAAGGGCGTCCTTCTGCAACGCTTCGGTCGAGTGACGGGGAAGCGTGAGGTCAAGCGCAAGAAGATCCCCATTCCCATGCGGCCCGATACAGATCCCGGGGAGCTATACTGCTATTTCACACTGGAAAGCTGGCAAGCCCTCCCCCACCCCATCTACGCTGAAAACAGCCGCCCGGGAAGACCCCAATTCACAAATCGCTTCCTCTTGGAGCACTGCAAGCGCTCCTATCAGCTTTTCAGTATTCAAGGCCCGGAGGACTACCGTCTGGCAAAGGCGATCAATTCCTGCCTTCCGGATCCCGATTTCCCCGAACAGGAAAGCTTGACCTCTATTCTGCCCCTCAACTCCCAATATTCCGTAAGGCTGGACGATGATTTCCTGCTCCTTACCACCCAAGAGGGAGAGATCCTGAGCAAGGTCCTATAATTATTGGTTGATAATTCCGTTTCTTTTTAACAGTGCATCGATGTTTGGCTCTTGTCCGCGGAAGCGCTTGTAGAGGATCATCGGGTGCTCGGTACCGCCCTTCGATAACACGTTGGTGCGGAA
>JAFOZC010000143.1 GCA_017391305.1 Oscillospiraceae bacterium
ATTGGTGCCATCGAAGCAGCAGACGCAATGGTCAAGGCTGCAAACGTCCGTCTCATTGGCAAGCAGCAGATCGGCTCCGGCCTGGTCACCGTCATGGTTCGCGGTGATGTGGGCGCTGTCAAGGCCGCTGTTGACGCAGGCGCAACTGCCGCAAAGCGTGTTGGCGAGCTCTACGGCTGCCACGTTATCCCCTCTCCCCACAGTGATGTGGAGGGCATTCTCCCCACCATCGGCTAAGAATGGGGACATCTTCCCGAAACGCAGTTTCCGTAGAAGCCCAAAGAATCGTTTCTGTTGTAAACTAATCTGTAATTTGCTTTTTTGAAATTGAAAGGAGTCTAATATTATGAAGTTAGCACTTGGTATGATCGAAACCCGTGGCCTCATCGGCGCCATTGAAGCAGCAGACGCAATGGTCAAGGCTGCAAATGTTCACCTCATCGGCAAGCAGCAGATCGGCTCCGGCCTGGTCACCGTCATGGTTCGTGGCGATGTGGGCGCTGTCAAGGCCGCTGTTGACGCAGGCGCAACTGCCGCAAAGCGTGTTGGCGAGCTCTACGGCTGCCACGTCATTCCCTCTCCCCACGAGGATGTGGAAGGCATTCTTCCCACCATCGGCTAAGCCATGTACATTGGAGAAGTCGTCGGCTGTGTGGTTGCTACCGTGAAGGAGGAGGGCTTGGATAATATCCCTCTCTTAGTGGTACAGCTCATAGAAAAGGGCAAAAAAACCAAAATGATCGTGGCGGCGGACTCCACCAGACAAGCAGGCAGAGGAGACTTTGTCTATCTGATCGGCTCCAAGGAGGCCGGCCGTATGTTCCGCACCAAACGGACTGCCGCCGATGCCGCCATTGTCGGATTTATCGACTCATATAACATTCAATTAACAGAATAAAATCAAATCTATTTGGAGGATACTATAATGAAGTTAGCACTTGGTATGATTGAGACCCGCGGCCTCATCGGCGCAGTGGAAGCAGCAGACGCAATGGTCAAGGCTGCAAACGTTCACCTCATTGGCAAAGAGCAGATCGGTTCCGGTCTGGTTACCGTTATGGTTCGCGGCGATGTCGGCGCTGTAAAGGCTGCTGTTGACGCAGGCGCAACTGCCGCAAAGCGTGTTGGCGAGCTCTACGGCTGCCATGTCATTCCCTCTCCCCACGAGGATGTTGAGGGCATTCTGCCCAAGCTGGGATGAGACTGGCAAGAGTCATCGGCAACGTGGTCTCCACTGTCAAGGATGAGTGCTTCGCCGGACAAAAGCTCATGATCGTGGATTATATCGACGAGGATGGGAATTTGACCGGCAATCACGCCATTTGCTTTGATGTGGCAGATGCAGGGGTCGGAGACACGGTTCTGGTCAACGTGGACGGAGGTGCCGCAGGTATGTTTTTAGGCAAACATGTTATTGCTGATCTGACGATCTGCGGTGTCATTGACCACGTGACCTATGACGGCGAAACAAGGGAGTATCACTGATATGGATATTGAAGCAATCCGCAAGGAAGTGGAGCGCCAGGTTATGGCTTACTTCCATATGGAAGCCACCCCTGCCCCCTACGCAGGTCTGGTCACCGGTATGGATGTGGTTTCCCATCTGGAGCATTCTCTTCTGAATCCCGACACAACAGAGACCAAGATCCGCACGGAATGTGCCGTGGCACGGAAGTATTCTGTGGCAGCGGTCTGTGTGGCTCCCTACTATGTCTCTGTTGCAAGAGAGGAGCTTTTGGGCAGCCCCGTGGCAGTGGGTACTGCCATCGGCTTCCCCCACGGCTGTATGTCCCAAGCCGCCAAGCTGGCAGAGCTTCGGGAGTGTATGGCAAACGGTGCTACGGAGATCGACGTAGCCCTCAATGTCCTTGCCATTAAGTCCGGCAGATTGGATGTGGCTCAGCGTGAGCTGGAGGAGATCGTCCGCATGGCAGCAGGCAAGGCAAAAATTAAGGCAGTCTTTGAACACAGCATTTATACCCCTGAGGAGAAGCGGGCAGTTTTGACGATGATCCGCTCTACCGGTGTGGAGTTTGTGAAAATCCAGAATATGCTCAGCGGCCACGGCGCCCGTGTAGAGGATGTGAAGCTGGCCCACGAGATCCTGGGACGAAATGTTGCCATTAAGATCGACGGCGGCATCAAGACCCTTGCACAGGCAGAACAGCTTTTGGCTGTCGGCGCAAGCAGATTGGGACTTACCGCCACTGCAAAGATTGCCGAAGAAGCCCGCAAGGCTTAAAATAAAATACGAAAGGATGGAATTCCTGAATGGATATTAATGAAATCATCAGACAAGTTACCGAGGAAATTTGCTCCAAATACGGTCAGCAGGTTCCCGCAAGCAATAACGGTCAGAACCCTGCCGATATGGCAAGATACATCGACCATACCTTCCTGAAGCCCGAAGCAGCCGTTTCCGACATTCGCAAGATCTGCGACGAGGCCAAGAAGTTCCATTGTGCCAGTGTTTGTGTCAACCCCTCCTACATCCAGTATGTTGCTCAGCAGCTGGAAGGCAGTGGCGTGACCCCCTGCTGCGTTATCGCATTCCCCTTCGGCACCTGCACTCCCGAGACCAAGGCCTTCGAGGCTGCAGATGCAGCTACCAAGGGTGCTAAGGAAATCGACATGGTCATCAATGTTGGTGCAATCAAGTCCGGCGACTGGATGCTGGTCAAGCGTGACATCGAGGGTGTTGTCAATGCCGTTAAGGGCAGAGCCACCGTTAAGGTCATCATCGAAGCTTGCCTCCTGACCGACGAAGAGAAGGTCAAGGCCTGTACCGTTGCCAAGCTGGCAGGCGCTCACTTTGTCAAGACCTCTACCGGTTACTCCACCGGCGGTGCTACTGTGGAAGACATCCGCCTCATGCGTGAGACCGTTGGCCCCGATATCGGTGTTAAGGCTTCCGGCGGTGTCCGTACCTATGATGATGCTGTTGCCATGATCAATGCAGGTGCAAGCCGTATCGGCGCTTCCTCTACCGGCAAGATCGTTGCAGGCGTCAAGCAGGATGAGCACAAGTGCATCAACTGCGGTAACTGTAAGAATAAGTGCCCCAGCGGCAACGTGGAGATCCGCAAGACCCTGTATTGATTCTGTCTATAGGAGTCTGAATATGAGAAGACCTATGATTGCAGGCAACTGGAAGATGAATAAAACCCCTGCAGAAACCGTTGCCCTGCTTACCGAACTGAAGAAAATTCAGATCCGCAATAAGGCAGAAGTAGTTGTCTGTCCCATGACCGTCAGTCTCTTTGCCGCAGGCCCTATCCTGAAAGGAAGCGACATCCGTCTGGGCGCTCAGAATGTTCACTTCGAGGACAAGGGGGCATTCACCGGAGAAGCCAATGTGGCAAGCCTCAAGGAGCTTGGGGTACAGTACGTCATTCTGGGTCACTCCGAGCGACGCCAGTACTTCGGCGAGACCGACGAAACTGTGAACAAGAAGACCCTCAAGTGTCTGGAAAAGGGACTGAAACCCATCGTCTGTGTGGGAGAGAGCTTAGCCGAGAAGCAGAAGGGCATCACCAACGAAGTTGTCTGCCTCCAGACCAAGGCGGCTCTGTGTGGTGTGAGCCGTATGCAGTTAGAGGATGTCGTGATTGCCTACGAGCCCATTTGGGCCATCGGCACAGGCATGACCGCTACGGCGCAGGATGCCAATGCCACCATCGGTGCCATCCGCCGTGCCATCCGAGAAGTTTACGGTGACATGGCAGAGAAGATCCGCATCCTCTACGGCGGTTCTATGAATGACAAGAATGCCTCCGAGCTTATGAGCCAGCCCGAAATCGACGGCGGCCTCATCGGCGGTGCCAGCCTGATCCCCGAAAAATTCGAGAAGGTCATCAACTACTGATCTTCCCAATATAGACAAAACGCTGCCTCAGGCTGCTTCATCCGAAGCAGCCCGAGGCAGCTTTCCGTTACCGGATCCTCATACACTCGCAGGACAGGAGCAGACCCTGCGTCCTGTGCCTACGCTGCCCTCCAAGCCCTTGCCTCTCCCTCCATCTATCGACACCCACCAAGCCCTTGGCTCTCCCTCCATCTATCGATACCCACCAAGCCCTTGGCTCTCCCTCCGGGAGAGCTGGCGCGAAGCGCCTGAGAGGGCTCACCGCACCGATTCCACCCACAAACTACCCACAGAACCACCGCACCGATCCCCTCCATACGAAACTGCATTCCTGCACGAACTGTCTGCACATCCCTCTCCCCCTCCCTTCGGGAGGTACCTCTCCCGGAGGGAGAGGCAAG
>JAFOZC010000144.1 GCA_017391305.1 Oscillospiraceae bacterium
CCTGATCGCCCCCTACTATGGCTATGACTCCAGCTTCACCAACCAGTACAAGAACGAAGCTTCCTCCATCGCCAGCGCTACCGGCGGCAAGTACACCCTGTACGAAGGCACCAACGCAACCATCACCAACATTGCTAACGCTTTCCAGAACGGCGGCGTCGTGATCTTCGACTCCCATGGCATCACCGACTACCAGAACGGTGAGGACTATGTCTCCCGCGCTAACTCCTCCTACCTCTGCCTGAAGACCTCTACCGGCATCACCAGCTCCGATATGTCTGCTGTTTCCGGCACCTACGGCACCTACTACCATGCATTCAACGGCGGCTCCTCCACCTACTGCGTCGACGGCACCGCTATCAAGAACCACATGAGCAAGGCAGCTCCCGGCACCATCCTGTGGATGGCTATCTGCCTGGGCATGGCTACCAGCGGCCTTTGCACCCCCATGCGCAACGCAGGTTGTGAAGTTGTTTACGGCTACTCTCAGTCCGTCTCCTTCACCGGCGACTACAAGTACGAGACCTATTTCTGGAACAAGATGAAGGCCGGTTCCGATGTCAAGACCGCTGCTTCCTACATGAAGTCCGCTGCCGGCAGTAACTGGGACCCCGCATACGCCAGCTACTCTCAGTCTCAGGCTAAGAGCTACTATGTTGCATTCCCCATCGTTGTTTCCGATCAGGATACTTATCCCGGCCAGGGCAAGGTTGACGCAGTTCAGACTGTTAAGTCCACCTACACCCTCTTCGGTTCCTCTTCCGGCAGCTCTGACGGCGGCTCCACCGGCGGTTCCACCGGCGGCTCTACCGGCGGCTCCACCACTACCTCCGGCGACACCTACGAGCTGGTTACCGCAGCAGCCGACCTGACCGCAGGCAAGTACATCATCCTTGCCAACGCTGACGGCTCCTACGCAGGCAGCTACAACTACTACGCACTGACCACCGCTAAGGACGGCTCCTACGCAGCTATGTCCGCACAGGGCCTGAGCTTCGACTCTCTGCCCACCAGCCTGACCTGCGATGCTTCCGCAGCAGGTGACTACGTATGGACCATGTCCGGCAGCCGCACCAGCATGAAGCTGGCTACCGGCAGCAACTATCTGGTAAGCGCCTCCGGCTCCACCAAGCTGAGCCTGAGCACCACTGCTACCACTTGGTCTGCATCCTACTCCTCCAGCTATCAGGGCTTCCGTGTAAGCGGCAACAGCCGTTACATCTCCCTGCGTGACGACATCAGCACTGTCGGCGACAACGGCGCTCCTCTGTTCTGCACCGTTAGCTCCACCTCCTCCGGCACCACCTATCTGCACTTCTACAAGCTGAGTAGCGGTTCCTCTTCCGGTTCCGGCTCCGGCTCCACCACCTGCACTCACCCCACCACCACCTCTTCCACCACCAATGCTACTTGTACCGCTTCCGGTAAGACCACTGTGACCTGCAAGACCTGCGGCGCAGTCGTCAGCACCACCACCATCCCCGCTCTGGGCCACAGCTACAAGTACACCAGCAACGGCAACGGCACCCACAAGGTCACCTGCGCTCGCTGCACCTACTCCTCCACCGCAAACTGCTCCTTCAGCAACAACGTATGTAACTACTGCGGCTACACCAACGCTTCCTCCGGCAACACCTCCACCGGCGCAACCGGTCAGTTCGTTATCGCCGCTAAGGTCGGCAGCACCTACTATGCAATGAGCAACAGCTTCGCAAGCAAGATCAGTGCTGCTCCCATTACCGTTACCAACGGCCAGGTCGCTGCAGCCGATGCACAGGGCTATGTTGTCAACCTCACCGAGAACGGCAACTACTACACCATCGACAACGGCTCCAAGTACCTGAAGTACTCTTCCAGCACCAACTTCACCACCAGCTCCACTGCTTATAACTGGCAGGTCATCGCCGGCACTCACGGCACCTACCGTATCGTTGCTTCCTCCTCCACCAGCCGTGGTATCATTTACAGCACCAGCGCCGGCAAGTTCGGTGCATACGCTGTCAGCAACGCTACTGCAAGCTCCAGCATCTACTATGACGTAGAGATCCTTCCCGTTGTCAGCTCCACCGGCTCCGGCTCCGGTTCCGGCTCCAACACCGGTTCTGACTCCGGCTCCACCAGCGGCGAGTACACCTACGAGCTGGTCACCAGCGCTTCCGCTCTGACTGCAGGCGACTACATCATTCTGGCCGCCTCCACCGGTAGCTACGGCGACTACGGCTACTACGCACTGACCACCCAGAAGGACGGCTCCTACGCAGCTATGTCCGCACAGGGTCTGAGCTTCGACTCCCTGCCCACCGCACTGACCTGCGATCCCTCCTCTGCTTCTGCATTCGAGTGGACCATGACCGGCAGCCGCACCAGCATGAAGCTGTCCAGCGGTAGCAACTATCTGGCAGGCGCTTCCGGCTCCACCAAGCTGACTCTTGCTACCTCTGCTACTACCTGGTCTGCAACCTACACCTCCAGCAAGCAGGCATTCCGTGTAAAGGGCAACAGCCGCTACATCTCCCTGCGTGACGACATCAGCACTGTGGGCGACAACAACAACCCCCTGTTCTGCACCGTCAGCTCCACCTCTTCCGGCGCTACCTACCTGTACTTCTACAAGTGCACCACCACCAAGGTAGCTTCCGACGACACCATCAACACCAGCGAGCTGGTCATTGCTACCAAGGCAGCAAAGACCACCAGAACCGGTGTAGATGCTAAGTTCACTGTTGACGCAGCAGTTTGCGCTAAGTATGACCGCGTTTACGCAGTTGTCAGAGTCAACGGCAAGGAAGCAGTTGTAGAGGGTGTCAACGGCCAGTTCACCTACTCCCTGAACATCAGAGAGAAGAACCTGCCCGTATCCATCACCATCTATGCTGAGAAGGACGGCATCACCTATGTTGGTGCTACCGACACTTGGAACCTGGCTGACGTAGCAAGCGCCCGCTAAGTCTGGTGGCTTCCAAGGAAGCCTGACCTAATCCATTAACGGCGAGCCTCCCCAAAGAGGCTCGCCGTCTTTTATTATGAAAAAGCTGTAATTATGTATTGCCTTTTTGTGTACTGCGTGGTATAATTTTGGTAGCTGAATATATTTCGGATGATGGATCCGGGAGAGACTGTTTTTGACAGCGCCGAAGGGGAATGCAGAAGCTCTCAGGCAAAAGTACCGGATTCGGACGAAACTTCGGAGAGTGCGTCAGCACACCGTAGGAGCAACCCGCAAGGGGAATCTCTCAGGTCAAATACGAAGGCACAGAGATCCCGAGGGGATTTTTGTGCCTTTTTATATTAAGGAGGATACTATGAGCGAATTGAAACGTACCCAGCTTTATACCTGCCATCTGGAAGCCGGTGCTTCTATGGTAGACTTCGGCGGATGGGAAATGCCCATTCAGTACCCCAGCAAGATCGTCGCAGAGCATCTTTGCACCCGTACCGCATGCAGTCTGTTTGATGTTTCCCACATGGGCAGATTGGTCATCCGTGGCAAGGATACCGTGGCCTTCCTGCAGAAGGTTCTGTCTTCCGACGTAGCTTCCCTGAAGCTTGGTTGGGCACAGTACTGCATCATCCCCAATGCAGAGGGCGGCGCCGTGGACGATGCCTACCTCTACCGCTTTGAAGAGGATCATTATTTCCTGGTCGTCAATGCTTCCAACACCGACAAGGATCTGGCTCATTTTGCCAAGGAGATCGAGGGCTTCGATTGCACCGTTACCAATGTGACTGCAGATTGCGCCTCCATCGCCATCCAGGGTCCTGAGAGCGAAGCGCTTCTCAAGGGCTTTGCCAAGGTCGACACCCTCACCGAGGCCAAGCGCAATGCACTGAACATTCTGGACTTCGAGGGCAGAAGAATCAAGATCGCCCGTACCGGCTATACCGGTGAGCCTCTCAGCTATGAGCTCTTCGTGGAGTCTTCCGAGGCCATCTGGCTGTGGAACCGCCTCTTAGAGCTGGGAGCAAAGCCCGCAGGTCTTGGCGCCCGTGATACCCTCCGTCTGGAGGCAGGTCTGCCCCTCTACGGCCACGAGTTTGGCATGGATGCAGAGGGCAAGGACATCCCCATCTTCGCAGTTCCCCTGTCCCGTTTTGCAGTGGCTCTGGGTGAGGGCAAGGACGCTCTCATTGGCAGAACCGCACTGGAGGAGCAGACCAAGGCTGTGGAGAAGAAGATGTATCACATCGTTCTCGTTGACCGTGGCGTTATGCGTGCCGGCATGAAGGTCTTCCGTGGAGAAGAAGAGCTGGGCTACATCACCAGCGGCACTATGGTTCCCTACATGACCGAGACCGGATCCGTCAACCGTTCCATCGGCACTGCCTACCTCAAGAGCGATGTCAAGGCCGGTGATGAGGTTCAGATCGATGTCCGTGGCAAGAAGCTGAAGGCCGCCATCGTCACCCGTCACATGAAGGTCGACGCAACTCATGCGATCCCCGTTGTATACGGCGAATAATCCAAATAAAATTTTATTTACAATAATCAAAAATGGAGGACTAAAACATGAATTATCCCGTAGAACTGCTGTACAGCAAGACCCACGAATGGGTCAAGGAAGAAGATGGCGTTGTCGTCATCGGTATCTCTGACTTCGCACAGGACGCTCTGGGCGATCTGGTTTTCATCAACCTGCCCGAGGTTGGCGACGAAGTCGTTTGCGGCGAAGCTTTTGGTGACGTAGAGTCCGTCAAGGCTGTTTCCGACCTGATCTGCCCCGTCAGCGGCACTGTTTGCGCCGTGAACGAGGAGCTGCTGGACAGCCCCGAGATGCTGAACGAAGAGCCCTACGATGCATGGATCATCAAGGTAGAGAACGAGACCGAGCGTGAGGAGCTCCTGTCTGCCGCCGCTTACGAGGCTTTCTGCGCCGAGGAGGGCTAATATGGGAAGCTATGTCCCTACCACCCCTGCCGAGCAACAGGAAATGCTGCAGTCCCTGGGACTGAACAGCTTCCGTGAGCTCTTTGCAGTGGTTCCTGAGGAGATGTACCTGGAAGACGGTGCGCTTAACATTCCTCAGGGCATGAGTGAGCTGGAGGTCATCCGCAAGGTCAGCGCTATGGCAGAGAAGAACCATGTGTTCCCCACTGTCCTCCGTGGCGCCGGTGCTTATGACCACTATATTCCCAGCATTGTAAAGTATATTCCCGCAAAGGAAGAATTCCTCACTGCCTATACCCCCTATCAGGCAGAGATGAGCCAGGGTATTCTGCAGTCCATCTATGAGTTCCAGACCATGATCTGCGAGCTTACCGGTATGGATGTGTCCAATGCTTCCGTTTATGACGGAGCAACTGCCGCCGCTGAGGCTGCCGCTATGTGCCGTGACCGCAAGCGCCGTGTGACCCTGATCTCCGCCGCCGCCCACCCCGACACCATCCAGACCGTCAAGACCTACTGCTACGGCACAGGGGACGAGCTCCGTGTGGTTCCTATGAAGGACGGCAAGACCGATCTGGAAGCCCTGAAGGAAATGCTGACAGCCGATGTCGCTTCCTTCTATGTTCAGCAGCCCAACTTCTTCGGCATGATCGAGGATGCTGAGGAGATCGGCAAGCTGGTTCATGAAGCAGGTGCAATGTATGTCATGGGTTGCAACCCCATCGCTCTGGGCGTTCTCAAGACTCCCAGAGACTGCGGTGCAGATGTAGCCGTTGGCGAAGGCCAGCCTCTGGGCATGCCTCTGAGCTTCGGCGGCCCCTACCTGGGCTTCATGACCACTACCCAGAAGCACATGCGTAAGCTCCCCGGCAGAATCGTCGGTGAGACCGTGGACAGCAAGGGCGAGCGTGCATACGTTCTGTCCCTCCAGGCAAGAGAGCAGCACATCCGCCGTGAGAAGGCAAGCAGTAACATCTGCTCCAACCAGGCACTGTGCGCCCTGACTGCCGGTGTCTATATGGCAACTATGGGTGCAGAGGGCATCGCACAGGCTGCCAAGCAGTCTATGTCCAAGGCACACTATCTGGCAAAGGAACTCTGCGCCATTGAAGGTGTTTCTCTGAAGCATGAGGGCGAGTTCTTCCATGAGTTTGTTACTCTTATGCCCAAGGCCTGCGAGGTTCTTGAGGCTCTGGAGAAGGCTGACATCCTGGGTGGTCTGCCTGTAGAGGGCGGCATCCTGTGGTGTGCAACCGAGAAGGTTTCCAAGGCACAGCTGGACAAGGCTGTAGCTATCGTGAAGGAGGTGCTGGCATGAAGCTGATATTTGAAAAGAGCGCTGCCGGTCACCGTTGCGCCATTCTCCCTGCATGTGATGTAGAGGAGTATGCTCTGTCTGCCGAGCTGACCCGTGAGGTCGCTCCTAAGCTCCCCGAGCTCAACGAGCAGGAAATTTCCCGTCACTATACGGAGCTGAACAAGAGAGTCCACGGTGTGAACTGCGGCTTCTACCCCCTTGGCTCCTGCACTATGAAGTACAATCCCCGTATTGACGAGGAGACTGCTGCTCTCCCCGGCTTTACTCAGGTTCACCCCCTTGCTCCCGCCCACACGGTTGAGGGCTGCAAGGAGGCTCTGGATACCGCAAAGGCTTACCTCTGCGAGATCACCGGCATGGATGACATGACCTTCCAGCCTGCCGCCGGCGCTCACGGCGAGTTCACCGGTGTTATGCTCATCAAGCAGTACCACGATGCCCGTGGGGACAGCAAGCGCAGAAAGATCATCGTTCCCGACTCCGCTCACGGCACCAACCCCGCCACTGCTGCCATGTGCGGCTATGATGTGGTGAACATTGCTTCCGCTCCCAACGGCTGTGTGGATCTGGAAGCTCTGAAGGCAGTTCTGGGCGAGGATACCGCAGGTCTTATGCTGACCAACCCCAACACTGTCGGTATTTTTGACGAGAATATTCTGGAGATCACCAGACTGGTTCACGAGGCAGGCGGTCTGTGCTACTACGACGGCGCAAACCTGAACGCTGTTATGGGTGTTGTCCGTCCCGGCGACATGGGCTTTGACTGCATCCACCTGAACCTCCACAAGACCTTCGCTACTCCCCACGGCGGCGGTGGCCCCGGCAGTGGTGCAGTAGGCTGTAAGGCCGCTCTGGCTCCCTACCTGCCCAAGGCTGACGGCATCCGTGTTAAGAGCTTCCATGGCAACTTCCTGGTTGTCATCAAGGCTCTGACCTACCTGCTGACTCTGGGTAAGGAAGGCGTTCCCGAAGCTGCCAAGAATGCAGTTCTCAACGCCAACTACCTGCAGAGCAAGATCAAGGGCACCTTCACCCCCGCCTTTGACCGTATCTGCATGCATGAGTTCGTTCTGGATCTGAGCAATTTCAAGAAGGAGACCGGTGTTTCCGCTCTTGACGTTGCCAAGTCCCTCATTGACTACGGTATGCATCCTCCCACAATGTACTTCCCCCTCATCGTCCACGAGGCTCTTATGCTGGAGCCCACCGAGACCGAGAGCCGGGAGACCTTGGATCAGGCCGCAGAGGTTTTCCGCAAGCTCTTCGAGCTGGCTAAGACCGATCCTGAATACATGCATAACGCTCCCCACAATGCACAGATCGGCCGTCCCGACGAAGTCCGTGCCGCCCGTACTCCTGTGCTTCGTTACAGCTTCTAAGTCATAACAAGCCTCGGGGCTGTTGCACATGCAACAGCCCCTTTTTTTCACCCCGTCCCTTCCAATTCCTGTTTATCGCTCTGTGGAGGGATTTGGAATTGGAAGACGGGAGAATCATTTGCAATAAGGAGAGCTTTGGATGAAATGGAGATTTTTGGATCTGAGTACGACAGATCCGGCTTTTAATTTGGCGGCGGAGGAATATGTGTTTTCCGAGCTTTCCAGAGACTATGCCTATTTTATGCTGTGGCAGAACAGATCCTCTGTGATCATTGGCAGACATCAGAATACTGCCGCAGAGGTCAATGAGACCTTCATTCGGGAAAAGGGTATCAAGGTCGTCCGCCGTCTGTCCGGTGGCGGTGCGGTGTATCACGACCTTGGCAATCTGAACTTCACCTTTATCCGTGATGAAACAAGCAGTCGCTTGGATCTGGGAATTTTCTGTGAGCCGGTCGCTGCCGCCCTTCGTGAGTTAGGCGCTCCTGCTGAGGTCAACGGACGGAACGACATTACAGTGGGTGGCTGTAAAATTTCCGGCAATGCCCAGTATGTTCGGGAGGGACGGGTCATGCACCACGGCACTCTGCTCTTCTCCGCCGATTTGGGCGTTGCGGCACAGGCCTTGAGACCCTCTGCGCGGAAGCTTCGCAGTAAGGGGGTGGCCTCCGTCCGTAGCAGAATGGCTACCTTAAAGGAGTATCTGCCCAAGGATACGACTTTGCAGGACTTCAAACAGCTCCTTCTGGACAAGCTCTTTGCGGGGCAAGCTATGGAGCATTATGAGTGGTCTGAGGCGGATCTGAGCGCCATCGAGAAACTGCGCTTGGAGCGCTATGATACTCCCCGGTGGAACTACGGACAGTCTCCTCCCTGTGATATGAACTTTGTGGACTATATCCCCCTGTGCGGCACTGTGGAAGTCCGCCTTTCTGTCCGCAGGGGTCTGATCGGTAAGGCAGAATTCCTGGGCGATTTCTTCACCCACAAGGATCTCGCTCCACTGTGTGCGGCCTTCATAGGACAGACTCCCAATGAAGAGGGGTTTCGAACCGCCTTGGAGCAAGCCGATCCGTCTGAGTTTATCGGCGGACTTAGCAGAGAAGCACTGTTAGGGCTCCTACTTAGCTGATAGGGATAAAATTCCCTTGCAAAATCTCCTTTTGTATGTTAAAATATCTCTGCTCTTTGGGGAAACAGGTGCAAATCCTGTGCGAGACCGTCGCTGTGAGGCACATATTAGGATCCCTCTTACCCACCTGCCGCAGGGTGGGGACATGACCATTGGCGGAAGCTGAGAAGGTCGGGGAACATCCGTGCCGAGCCGGAAGATCCAAAGGGCAGAGCCTCCCACACATAGGTTGCGGCTCCGACCTGCGGAGGAAATATCTTTCAAATCAAAAGGAGAATGCACTATGAGCAAACACAGCATGAACAAACTGCTGTCCCTCATCCTGTGCATGATGCTGATTGCGGCAACAGCACTCATGTTTACCGGATGCGGAGACAAAGAAGAACCTGCCAAGCAGGACACTGTCACCATCCAAAACGGTGATATCCTTGGCACAGGCGCAACAGCCTTTACCCTGGTAGTCTGCGACGCAGAGGGAAAGGAAGTTAGCGCACAGATCCAAACAGATAAGACCATCCTTGGAGAGGCACTCTTGGAGCTGGGTCTGATCGCAGGCGAGAATAGCGAGTACGGCCTGTATCTGAAGACCGTCAACGGCATTACTTATGACTACGACACAGACGGCAAATATTGGGCGCTCTACATTAATGACGAATACGCCCTGACCGGTATCGACTCTACCGAGATCGAAGCCGGAGCAACCTACACCCTGAAAGCAGAATAAAACCATCTCCGCCCTTGGGAAGCTACTTCTTCCCAAGGGCTTTTTGTTCCCTTCTGCCAATGGAATCCTGTATTATCCTTCTTTCCAAGAAATTTGACGATGCTCCGCCGAGACCTTGGGGATGCAAGAGCGGTGTGCAAGCTTCCAACCAAGGAATACAGGGGAAATTGATGCAGTGGAATCAGGATTTTGGAAAAAGACTTGCGAAAGCTCGGTATACTGTGGTATAATAAGAAGATACCGATTATATGATCCTATGCAAGAAGGGAGGGAGACTATGGAGGACAAGAACAACGGCTTTCAGGCCATGATGGAGCGAATGCTGAAAAACGGTTCCATTACACAGGAAGGCTTTGACACCCTAATGGAACGGCTGAACCGAGCACAGGTGAAGGCTGAGGAATGGGAGCAGAAACGGGCGCAACAGGCGCAGCAGATCAAAGCTCGGAAGGAAGCCCTTCGTCAGGCGGAATACGATCGGGAATTACAGCGCCAGCGGAGCAAGCAGGAGGAGATCCTGCGGAAGCAGGAAGAGGCCAGAGCCCTTTTACAACGGCAAATTGAGCAGAAACGGAAGGAAGAGCAGCAACGGCTTCGACAGGAGGAAGAGGCTCGCCAAGCGCGAAAGGCCCAATTGGAAAAAATCACCTCCATGACCCTTCCGGAGAATTATGTAAACCCGTATAAGACCGCCCGTTGCCCCGGACAGGCCCAGTGCTCGGACGTCAACCGGGCGCTGGATCTGGCCCTTAACGATCTTGGCAGAGTGGATGTGGAATATATTTCCTATATTACCGGACAAGAGATCCGAGAGGTCGTGCAGGCGCTGGGAAATCGGATCTATCAAGATCCGGAGCAGTGGGGAGAGTGCTTCTATCGGGGCTGGCAGACAGGGGAGGAATATCTCTCCGGCAATTTGCGGAGCAAATGGGCAATCGCGATGGAGGCCAACAGCCGTTACGGAGGCTATTTCGCAGGGAATGTTCGGGCTCTTCAGGAGAAGCTCCCACAAGGGCCTATTGCCGAGGAGGTCTATGTAACCTTGGGCTCGCCTTGGATACCCTCCGATGTGATCGAGGAATTCATCCGCTATTTGTTCAAGATCCCCGGTCAATGCTACTGCCGCTGTCTGCATCATTGGCAGAGCGGCACTTGGGAGATCACCAACAAGCCTCTGTACAAGCAACGCATTGCCTCCCGTTCTACCTACGGTACGGAACGGATGAGCATGTTGCAAATTTTGGAACGGACTTTGAATATGAAGACCGTCAGTGTGGTAGATGAGCTTCCTGCCACGGGGAATAACAGCGGTAAGAAACGAGTGTTGAACCGATCCGAAACCACAGCGGCTTTAGAAAAACAGCAGAAGCTCATCCGAGAATTTCAGACTTGGGTCTGGCAGGACGAAAGACGGCAGAAACGGCTTCTGCGTATCTACGAGGAGCTTTATAGCAGCTACCGACCCCGTAGCTATGACGGTTCTTTCCTTCGTTTAGAGGCAATGTCCGGGAAGGTGGAGCTGTACCCTTACCAGAAGAATGCATGGGCGTGCCGGTGTCGCAGACCGGCGGCGTGCTGACGCTGCTGCAATTGCCCGCCGTAGTGCTCGGCCTCGTCCTGGGACTC